>CAMVKS010000121.1 GCA_947167995.1 uncultured Prevotellaceae bacterium | reverse complement strand
TTTTATCGTTTTTCGATAAATCCATTATATCTTTGCTGGCGAATTCTAATGTTTAACCCTTCCCCGAGCTCGGGTTTAAACTTTTTTCGTTATGAACAAAAAAACAGTAAAATTCCTGAAAGTCGTGTGCTACGTGATGCTGGCACTCATCCCATTGTGGTTGATATTCTATGGTGTTCAATCTTATTATGTGCTCACCACCGGCAGTGGCGAGGGGGTGATTAACTGGGACTCGCCGCGCATAGGTGTGAAAGTGACCTTCTTCATCCTGCACCGTCTTGCTATGCTCACTATGGCTGGACTCTTCACCGCCTTTATAGTTAATATATTAAGGTACTTGAAAGACGGCACTATCTTTAGCCGCGCCAATGTGATACTGCTCTGGGTTATGGTACTGGTGTTGCCCTTCTACTCTTTCTTGAGTGACAACAAGAGCATCGCCTGTGCAAAAACCGACCAACTGGCCGTAGTCATTACCGACAACATTTTCCTCTATCCAATGGTGGCACTAATCATCGCATCGCTCTACAAGATTGCCTACGACGTTGCCCAAGAACAAAAACTAACAATTTAAAACTATGATCGTAGTGAATCTTGATGTAATGATGGCGCGGCGCAAGATGTCGCTGGGCGAGCTTAGCGAGAAGGTGGGCATCACACTCGCTAACCTCTCCATTCTGAAAAACGGCAAGGCCAAGGCGGTGCGGCTCTCGACCCTCGACGCCATCTGCCGAGCCCTCGACTGCACCCCAGGCGACATTCTGGAGTACCGTCCCGATGAGAGTGAACAAAAATAAACATGAGAAACTTCATTAATATTCAAAAACTTATGAGACAAAAACTTACTTTATTGCTTGTGGCAATCATTGCATTGCCAAGCCTGTGTGCGGCAAGCGACGCAATCAAAGATGACTCGGTGAAAGTCATCAAGAATCCCGAACAAGTGACTATTACCAAGAGAGATGGAATGTTCCGTCTCAATGTTGACGGTAACGACCAAGACAAGGACTACCGCTATGAATACCTTGTCAAGGAACGCTATGACGGCAAGCTCTATGTGCAAGAGAGCGAGGGCGGCAGCGTGAAGTTCCGTCACCCATTCTCAAAATGCGACAGCAACTACAAAAAGCCACACTGGGAAGTGTTCACAAGCGACCTTATGTTTGGCTGGGGCGGTCACAGCGTTGCAACTGCCGACCGCAACATCCTCAAGAAATCGATGTCCGAAATTGGAATCCTGAACCTCGTGTCTCTGGCACACGTATTTAACCAAGGACGCTCCCGCATTTCACTGGGTGTGGGCTTTAACTGGCATCGTTACAATCTCGAAAAACCTTACTTCTGGACCCGTAACGGCGAGGGTGTGTTAGGCTATGAACCGCTTGAAGAGCCCTTCGACAAGCACCATGCAACGTTGCTCGTGCGCTCAATGCAGTTCCCACTGATGTTCAACCAGTCGCTTGGGAAGAACTGGAACTTGGCTTTAGGCGCAGTGATGAACTGGAACTTCTATGCCGACTACAAGGACTCTTACCGCATTGGCAAGAGCGACTATAGCGAGACCACACGCGGCCTGAACCAGCGCAAGATTTCATTCGACGGCATCGCCGAGTTAAGCTGGGGAGGCCTTGGTGTGTACTTCCGCTATGCCCCACAATCGGTAATGAAAGAAGGTTGGGGACCCGAAATCAAGAACCGCTGGACGCTGGGCCTCGTGCTGCGAGGATTCAATCTCCATCGTCGTTAAATAATAGTAATCTATATAATTAACTTTGATCGGTCATCAAGTCCAGTGAAAAACTCATTCTGGGGGCGTGATGACCGATTTTCGTTAAACCTTGCCTGAACTGTATAGTCTAAACGTTACAGATGGCATGAAAACCATGTGATTAAGTCTTTTTCTGGGCTTCGACATGCTGTTTTTCAAAAATTCTGTATATATTTGCAGTTGTTAATGTGAAACACTTAAATTTTAGACGACAATGAAGACTTTAATGCGTAATATGATTCTGCTGGCTGCTATGGTGGCCGCATTTGGCACCAGCAATGCCGTGGCACAGACGCTGCGCGACGCTAACTACAATATCGTGGGCAAGATAGCCCCCAACGGCACCGTGCGCAACAGCGAGTATGGCGCAGTGGGATTCTTCAACAACGATGGCACTATTGCCAATGCCAAGAACAAAAAAGTGGGCAGCATCGACGGCAAGATGCAGATTTTTGACAAAGACGGCGGGCGCTTAGGCTACGTCATCAGCAACGGCTCGGTGTTTGACAACAACGACGTGCTCTTGGGCAAGATTGACATCAAGAGCGGTCTTGTTACCGACAGCGATGGCGAGAAGCTTGGTTACGCCAACGGAATCCCCATCCAACGTGTGGCAGCCTATTTCTTCTTTGATTTTTTCAAAACATCTAAATAGAAGTTTTTATGAGGATTATGAGATTTGTAATAGCCATGATTGTGAGTTTTGCGGCTTGTGCTCTGCTGCCTGCCAGCGCACAGACGGTCTACAACGGCAATAATTCTTCGGTGGGCTACGTTCGCAGCGACGGCCGTGTGGAGAACACCAATCACAGCTGCATTGGCTACATTCGCAGCGACGGCCGTGTGGAGAACTCCAA
>CAMVKS010000120.1 GCA_947167995.1 uncultured Prevotellaceae bacterium | reverse complement strand
ACTTCTTGGCATAGTTTTAAATTGTTTTATTGTTAATAAAATGTGTATTTTGAAACATTGCCGCAAAGGTAAGCATTTTCGCCCAACAAAAGAATTATTTGAAAAAGATTTTTGATTATTTTACTAATAGGAAAAATTAAGTAGAAACAGCACGCAAAAAGCAATTCCCCACGTCACGTCTTTTCGAGGCGCGCACGTGGGGAATTTTTAGTATGGATTATCTAATTATCTTTGCGATTAATCACGCTGGCATTATCGATGGAATTGTCGGTTCAATAAGCTCTTCTTCTTTGTCCTTGTGCTCTTTGCCCAAGATTGAGACAGTTTTGCCTTCCATCATCTTCTTGAGCATGGGGCTGATGGCGAAGAGAATAACTGCTGCTATGCCCGACATTCCTGCAAAGATGAGGAAGAAGTCGGAGAGAGTTGCAATCTCAATGCCTAAGAAGTATTTTGATGCCTGACCGGCTTGAGGCAAGAGTGTTGCAAGTGAACCTGCAAGCACGTTGCTGGCTGCACTGCTCATGAACCACACACCCATGAGCAATGACACCATGCGCGATGGAGACAGCTTGTAAACCATCGACTGGCCGATGGGGCTCAGGCAAAGTTCCGCTACGGTGTGAATCAGGTTCAGGATAATGAGCCACCACATCGAGGCTTTCATGTTGTCGCTAAGACCATAAGTACCGTATGCGATAACCACATATCCCAACGAGAGGAGCAGCAATCCCAATGCCTGCTTGACGGGCGATGAAGGCTCAATCTTTCTCATGGCCAACTTCTCCCACATGATTGCCATGATAGGTGCCAAGACCACAATCGCTATTGGGTTGATCGACTGGAACCAGGCGGTGGGCATCTGCCATGAGCCTATGCTACGGTCACACTGGCGCTCGGCAAAGATGGTGAGCGATGAGCCAGCTTGCTCGTAGGCTGCCCAGAAGAACACTACAAACACGGCGATGATGTAGATGACACCGATTTTAAGCTTCTCGCTGCGGTTGAGGTTCCTGTCGCTGATGATGTAGACTGGCAGTGCTATCGACACTGAGTATACAGCAGCAGTGATATAGTCGTTGAAATTGGTGGCATCCATCGAGAACAGTACAAATAGCACAACTCCTAAAGCCAAGCTCAGCACAAGCATCCATGGAGAGTTTTTGACAAGTGCCACTTCCTGTTTGGTTGACTCTTGCTTCTTGGGGGCAGCCTTGGGTGGCAGCCCCAACTGCTTGCCGTCGGCCGAGACCAGCATTTTGTTCTTGAACATGACAAATACCAGCAAGCCAAGGAGCATTGCGATTGCCGAGCACAGGAATGCCCATTTGAAGGCACCAGGATTCATCCAGTTGCCGTCGGACGATGCAAATCCACAGATGAGAGGAGCGAGGAATGCACCAATGTTCACGCCCATATAATAAATGGTGTAGGCGGCGTCGCGTCGGCTGTCGGTAAGTTCTTCGGCAGGGTAGAGGTCTCCAACCATAGATGCGAGATTGGGCTTGAAGAAGCCGTTGCCCACAATCAGCACGGCAAGACCTGTGAACATCAAGAAAATTGACAGGGTGTTGTCTACTCCTGTATTGACGCTGCCACCAAGTGCAGGGTCGGTGAAGATGCTCTGCTTGACAAGGCATGCCGAGGCAAACATGAGCAGGTTGCCGATACTCATTACCACTGCACCCACTATCACCGAGCGGCGAGTGCCCCAGTAACGGCTTGCTAACCATCCTCCCAACAAGGGAGTTAGATATACGAGTCCTGAATAGGATCCGTAGATTTGAGTAGACAGGTCGCTGTTGAAGAATACTGCCACAAGGTAAAGCACAAACAGCGATCTCATTCCATAATAGGAGAATCGCTCGGCCATTTCGGTGAAGAATAACAGGCCGAGTCCTTTGGGATGTTTTGAAAAGAGTTTCATAATTCTGTATTTTTTTTGATTTTGATAATTATTACGCGCCAGTGTGACCATGGCGATGGTCTTTGTTCTATATCAAAACATCGGCAGCGAAGTAATCTGAAAAACTTGTTGAGATTAGTTTGACAAGTGGAAATAATCTTTTATCTTTGTAACCAGAAAGATTGAATCGTTTTTTTATAATGAATAATAGGACATAAGACAATGAGACTACGTTTTACAATTGCACTGCTTGCTCTTTTTGCTGTGGCAACGATGACCAACGCCCAAAACCATGAGCAGCGCATGGCGCAAATTCGTCAAGCCTATGCCGACAGACTTGAGATAATGAAGAACAACCCCTTTGGAGAGGGCACTCCATTCAACGAGGTTAAGGTGGACGTTGCTCAAAACCTGCCAGGCTCAGGACTTTATGAGCGGCACACGCATTACTATTTCACCCAAGAGCAGTACAGTGCCGATGGCTCGATGGCAAGCCTGCTATATTTTGCGACAAGCACCGAGACCTATGCCATGGGAGCTCACAAGTGGTACTGGGAATTCCTGTGGGACTCAATGGAAGGTGACCCCATGTTTGCGCTGCTTGTGCGTGAAGAGGGTGGTGTCAAGATGGAGTACCGCTTCTATTTCGAGAATAATAAGGTGATAAAGGTGGTGCCCGATGTCAAGCAATGGCCACAAGTTGGCGTGATGAGTCTGCACCCCGACGTCATCGACAAGCCTGCCGACGTGCTCAAATTGATGAAAGCTCGACAAGAAGAGTTCGAGAGACTGCTCTAAAAAGGGTGTGAGGCTTATAGCTACTATGGGGCAATACTATATTTTATAAAACCCGCGATATTTTTTTGCGGGGCAATGAATTTTGACTACCTTTGCCCCCAGAAACTTTCAACAATAAACAAAACTATAAAACAATAAACTATAAAACAACTATGCCAAGCATTTCACAACGCGGCATCGACATGCCCGCATCTCCAATTCGCAAGCTTGCTCCATTTGCTGTGGCAGCTAAGCAGAAGGGAATCAAAGTGTATCATCTCAACATCG
>CAMVKS010000119.1 GCA_947167995.1 uncultured Prevotellaceae bacterium | reverse complement strand
CATAGGGAGCACTCTCGTGATATCCGCGCTGGTCGATGGCGGGGAATGCCTCGTCATCTTCCTCGATAACGTAGTACTCAAGCTCACCCATAGCGTGGAATTCCATTCCGGTAACCTCCTTGAAGGCGCGGCAGGCCTTGGCGAGGGTCTGCTCGGGAGCGCTTGCGAGAGGATTGCCGTCCTTGTCGAAATAAGAGCAGAGCATGCACAGTGTGGGAATCTCGGCAAATGGGTCGACAAAGGCTGTTGAGTAGCGAGGCAGCACATAAAGGTCGCTGCTGCCAGCTTGAATAAATGAGAACAGGCTCGAACCGTCAACACGCTCGCCGCAAGTGAGGATAGTGTCGAGGTAATCGAGATCGGTGATCACGAAGTTCAAAGTTTTGAGCTTGCCGTCGCCGCCGGGATACATGAAGTTGACCATCTCGATGTCGTTCTCCATCACAAAGCGCACGATGTCGGCCTTAGTAAACTCTTCTTTGGGTTTTTGCAAGAAAGCAATCAATTCATTGGCGTTGAAAGCCAAAGCGTCGTTGTTCATAATTTAGTTTTTAGTTTTATAGGTTTTTAATTAGTGTATTGTTTTCAAATCAATGCACAAAGATACAACGTTTTTTTTGATTCCCACAAATAAAAACGAAATCAAAACCTAGAATGACGCTTTTTTAGTGATAATTGCGTGATTCCATGCAACAAATTGTCATCAACAAGCCGTCCCTTAAAGGCACGGGAAGGGCAATTGCTTAGACCTTTGTGGGACCTTGTTAGACCTTTATCGGACTTGGTAGTCGACATTTTCCTTTTTTACTTTTCCTCACATCTTTAATAGCTTTTCCTTCCTCTTTTTTCTAATTTGTTTATAAAAAGTTGATGTTGATTGAAATAATTGTATTAATTTTGCCAGCGCAATAGAAGCCTTCACACCATTATTTGTAAGAGTGCGACCTGAGCTTTTCTATACCAACGTATCACAATTATCTACTATATATATAACGCATTAGCCTTTTAGAGTTAATAAACCATTATACGTATTTACTAAAATCAAGAAAAGTATGAAAAAGATTTTACTTTCAATGATGACTGTTGTGGCATGCACACTGGGCATGAACGCACAATCAACCCTCACCATCTGCGATGGAGAGGCTACCAACACTTACGTTCCTATCAACACACTGTGGTGGGACAATGCTGCGACCCAGTCGCAAACTATCTACCCTGCTGCTTTGATTAGTAACATGGAAGGTGCACAAATCACTAGCATGAAGTTCTACCTCAACACCACTGGCGTGCTCTTCAGCGGTGGCAAGTGCCAGATCTCGCTTGGCATTACCGACAAGGATGCTTTTGTCAATGCCATTGGTATCACTGGTCTCACCGTTGTGGCCGCCGAGGTTACAGCTCCCGAGACTGGCAGCACCGAGATGGAGATTGTATTTGACCAGCCTTTCACCTACGAGGGCGGCAACCTGGTGTTTGAGTGCCAGATGACCGAGGGCGGAACCTACAAGAGCAGCTCTTTCCTGGGTGAGAGCCAAACTAGCAACACTGCTTTCTCTCGCAACACTACCTATAACTTCCTGCCTAAGACCACTTTCACCTACACTCAGGAAGTGGTTGACTATGCCGCTAAGGTTAGCCCCGAGAGCCTCGACTTTGGCAAGCTCAACCTGGGCATGGACAAGGAGATGAAGGTTACCGTTAAGAACCGTGGCACTCAGGCCATCACTCCTGCCGTTACTCTTGCTGCTCCTTACAGCACAACCTATGAGGCTGCTGCTCTTGCTAGCGGTGAGACAGTGGAGATTCCCGTGAAGTTCGCTCCCACCGAGCTTGGTGAGTTCAAAAGCACTATGACTATCGACTGTGGCGAGGCTGGCACCTTTGAGGTTGCACTGAGCGGCGTTGGCGCCGATGAGCACGAGCTCACCGTGTGCGAGGGCACTCAGACCAATGAGTACCTGCCATTCTATGGATTCTGGTTTGACGGCGAGGGCACTTACTCGCAGATGATTTATCCCGCCGAGATGCTCCAGGGCCTCGAGGGCGTTACCATCACTGGTATCAAGTTCTATCCACAAGGCACTGTAGTGTGCAAGAACGGCAGCGTTAGCTTGAGCATTGCCGAGACTGATGTTACTACCTACGAGCGCGAGAGCGCTATCGCAGTTCCCAGCAACCTGGTTACCGACCTCACCGCAGCCGTTGAGGCTCTTCCCATCGCCGGTGGCGAGGAAGTGGTAGAGTTCATCTTCGACCAGCCTTACACCTACAATGGCGGCAACCTGGCTATCCAGACCGAGGTTGTTACTAAGGGCACCTATGGCCGCACCTATTTCTATGGCAGCAATCAGGCTGGTTACACTGGCTGGTGCGAGTGGCGCAGCAGCAACGCCATTGTTTCGTTCCTGCCCAAGATGACTGTTGTTTACACCATGCCAAGCACTGAGCCCCAGACTGTTGCCGTTACCGGTACTGTTACCGACCAGGAGACTGGCGCACCTCTCGAGGGTGTTAACGTAACTCTCACCGTTGTTGAGCCCGAGGCTACCACCGCAATGCTCGACGAGAACAGCCCAGCCACCTACACTGCTACTACCAATGCCAACGGCGAGTTCAGCATGGACATCGTTCCTGTTGAGGGCGCTACCTACAGCATTACTTACAGCAAGGAAGGTTACACAATGGTTACTGTCGACAACGCCGACATCACCACAGCTCAGACTGTTGCCCTCACTCCCGACTCGTCGACTGCTATCAGCACCATCGCTGTTGCAGCCACTGGCGTGAAGTATGTTAACGCAATGGGTCAAGTGAGCGACCGTCCATTCAAGGGCGTGAACATCGTTGTCACTACCAATGCCGACGGCACCACTACTACTGCTAAGGTGATTAAATAATCACATCGCACGTCACAAAGCTAGAATCCTATCTAGCTAACCATCATGGTGGCGCGTTCTCACACTCTATTTCAACAAGTGCTGAACGCGCCACCTTTTTCTCGTAAAATGATTAAAAAATATTAAAAATCGAGATATTTTTATCGTTTTTCGATAAATCCATTATATCTTTGCTGGCGAATTCTAATGTTTA
>CAMVKS010000118.1 GCA_947167995.1 uncultured Prevotellaceae bacterium | reverse complement strand
GTCAAAAAACACTGCCTCAAATGACTTAGGTGTCCCATTGACGAAAACAGGAAAAATAAAAACTCCTTGAGCTCCAAGACTCCGTAGACTGTGAGTGGTGTACTCCGTAGCCTTTAAATCTTTAATTTAGGTTTAAATTACTCACCTTTGATGGCCGCTACACCTGGGAGGGTCTTGCCCTCGATGGCCTCGAGCATGGCGCCGCCGCCAGTAGATACGTAGGATATTTGATCGGCAAGGCCAAACTTGTTGACTGCTGCCACCGAATCGCCACCACCCACGAGAGAGTAAGCACCGTTCTTGGTTGCCTCGGCAACATATTTAGCTATCTCACCAGTACCCTTGGCAAAGTTCTCAAATTCAAACACGCCCACAGGACCGTTCCACAGGATGGTCTTGCTCTTCATGATAATCTCTTTCCAGAGAGCAAGCGATGCAGGGCTGGCATCCATGCCTTCCCAGCCGTCCTCGATGTTGTGGGTGTCGAAGATGCGTTGCTCGGTATCGTTGCTGAATTCACGGCCAGCGACAGTAGCTACCGAAAGTTGCACGTGAACACCTTTTTTCTTGGCCTCGGCAAGTACGTTCAGAGCTTCGGGCATCAGGTCGTCCTCATGGAGTGAGTTGCCTATGCGTCCTCCTTCGGCCTTGAAGAAGGTGAATCCCATGCCGCCACCAATGATGAGATTGTCGACCTTGTCGAGCAGGTTCTTGATGACAGCGAGTTTTGATGATACCTTGCTGCCGCCAATGATGGCAGTGAAAGGGTGTTGAGCGTTCTTGAGAACGTTGTCGATGGCTGTAACCTCTTTCTCCATAAGGAGGCCGAGCATCTTGTTGTCGTCATCGAAGTAGTCGGCGATGACGGCTGTTGAAGCGTGACGGCGATGGGCAGTACCGAAAGCGTCGTTCACATAGCAGTCGGCATAGCTTGCGAGAGTCTTGGCGAACTCGGCCTGGCGAGTCTTCATTTCCTTCTTGGCTGCATCATAGGCTGGATCATCTTTGTCAATTCCCACAGGTTTTCCTTCCTCTTCGGGATAGAAACGCAGGTTTTCAAGAAGCAGTACTTCTCCAGGCTTGAGAGCGGCAGCGGCGTCGGCTGCCTTGGCGCAATCGGGAGCGAATTTAACTTCTGTGCCTAATGCGGTTGCTACATCGTCAACGATTTGGCTCAGTGACAACTTAGCGTTTACTTTTCCTTTGGGTTTACCCATGTGTGACATTATCACCAAAGAACCTCCGTCGGCAAGAATCTTCTTAAGGGTGGGCAACGCACCGCGAATGCGGGTGTCGTCGGTTATCTTACCCTCTTCGTTCAATGGAACATTGAAATCAACACGCACGATTGCCTTTTTGCCAGCAAACTTGTAATCATTAAAAATAGCCATGATTTATTATATTAATGTTTTTAAAAAAATACCCATGTTTTTCGAGTGCAAATTTACACAGATTTTTTATAAATCTATAAGTTGAAATAAAAAATATGGACCATCGTGTTTATTTTATGTCCAAATTGAATTTGTTTATAAACAATTAACGCACCCTCAATTTAATGAGGATGCGTTAACCTGTTTTATGCTATTTAGTTGTTTCATTTAACGGCGACGACGGCTGTTGCTACGTCCGCTGCTTGCACTCTGATGGTTGTTGGCGTTGTCACTACTGTTCTTGTTAAATGTGTAGTGATCGTGATGTGTCTTGCCGTTAGTGAAATCAAAAATCTTCTCTGGGTTGATCGCTATACCCATGTAACGTGTCTCGAAATGCAAGTGGGGACCGGTGCTGCGACCAGTGTTGCCACTAAGTGCGATAGGAGTTCCGGCTTTAACGTTCTGATTGGGCTTAACCAAAAACTTTGAAAGGTGACCGTAAACTGTCTCCATGCCATTGTCGTGACGGACGATTACATAGAATCCATAACCATTGCGCTCAAACTTGGTGAGGCGAACCTTTCCCGAGAAAGCTGCGTAAACAGTGTCACCCACCGAAGCCTTTAGGTCAACACCGTAGTGCATTCTTCCAAACTGCCTGCGGTAACCAAAGTGTGATGTCACAACTTTGTGTTTAACGGGCATGTGATAATCCGACACATCAAGAACCTTGCTTGATGGTATGTTTGAATTCTGATAGGGGTTTACACGGTCACTATTCCAGCCTTCGCTGTAGATATCTGCTCTGTCGGCCTCTTTGTCACCATATAAGCCACGAGCATAGTTTTGTGATTCTTCAACTCTGATTTTGTCTTTTACACGGTTTTGTCTAGCGAGAAGGTTGCGGTGTCTTGAACGGTAGTCGTTTACTGATTGTGAATTTCCTGCAAAGCTTATCGATATTATTGCCATACCAAGTAAACCTAAACGCAGGGTGTGAAAAGATAACTTCATAATTTGCTTTTTTAAAATTTCAAGAAGCGCAAAAAAATATTGTGGAGATGGAGAGGCTCATCACAGTTTGTAAAGCGAGTTCTCCTGCTTCTTGTTGACCTCAATAATGGGTCACTACATTGTTTTCAACGCACAAAAGTAGACATTTATTACGACATAGAACCAATTTTGGGTGCTAAAAAGTGTAAAAGTTTGTCTTTAGATTTAAATTTTTGCGTGTAACAGCTTGAATATCAGGGGTGCGAGCTGATGGCCACTTTTGGCGCATTCTCAATGTCTCAGAACGACTCTTTTAACGTACTATTCATGTGCTTGCAAAGATATAAAAAACAAATCTCATAGCCAAGGATTGTTTCAATTGATTTCATGAAAGTCAAAATATCGCGGTATGTTAATAATTATCTTTAATAATATATTTCTTTTATAAAAAATAATCACTATATTTGCACCGCAAAAAAGATGCGATAGGTCATTAGGTACGCATTTTTTATGCATTGATTGCTCATGACCTATTGGTAAACTAATTGCAATTAATGAGAGATGCCTTGATAAAAACGATGCCAACGTGTTGTTGTGAGTTTACTTACAGCAACATTGACTATTTAGATAATTAATATTTAACAACTATAATACTACAGTTTATGGTTTTATTAGAAATTCAGAATACTACTCTCGCTGTAACTGCTGCGATCACTGGCGCCGTGCTGGTGTTTGCTGCTTTGATTATTGCAAGGTTGATAGGCCCTCGCAGTTTTACCAAGCGCAAGGGCGAGACCTATGAGTGCGGTATTCCCACTCGTGGCGAAAGCATGGCTCAGTTCCATGTGGGTTACTATCTGTTTGCAATCCTGTTCCTCATGTTTGATGTAGAGACAGTATTTCTCTTCCCTTGGGCTACTATTGCTAAGACACTGCGCTCAACTGCACTGATTGCTGTGGGAACGTTCTTGTTTATTCTTGTTTTAGGCCTGGCTTATGCCTGGAAGAAAGGAGCGCTGCGATGGAAGTAAAGATTAAGAGCAT
>CAMVKS010000117.1 GCA_947167995.1 uncultured Prevotellaceae bacterium | reverse complement strand
GACTCGTGCATGTGAACTGGGGATGGCATGGCCAGCAAGATGGCTACTTCGACATAGCCACACTGCAGGTGGGCAGGCTGTCGTTTGACGACTGGCAGGGCATGTACCTCGACCTTTATCCCACCGAGCAAGTGCTCACTGGCGATGTGAATTGCGACGGCTCGGTAACAGCAACCGACGTTACCGCCCTCTATGAGTATCTGCTTAATGGCGATACCACATTCCTCTCGACAAGCGATGTTGATGGCGATGGCACGGTAACAAGTGCCGATGTCACAAAGATTTATGACATTTTGCTTGGAATTTGAGCAAAAAAGCTCAAGTGCTGCACCAATAGCAGCTACGGCTAAAACGGCTTAGTGGATAACAAGAACGAGCTTGGCTCCGAGAACGATGCCGCTACTGCCAGGGCGGTTTGGGTTACATGCAATGGCAGCGGTCGAAGCGTGCGTGCGGTGCGCGTGCCGCAGAATTAGAGCCCTTCTCCCAAAAAAACGAACCCCTTAAGCCTAGCAAGTTGAGCAATAAATATATAGAAAAAACACCGGCAGATTGTGTTGCCGGTGTTTTTTGCTAAGTAAGAAGTAAGAAGTGGGGCATTTACTATTGCCTTGTTCTCTTGTCCTCTCGTCTTCTTGTCCTCTCGTCCCTCGTTAGCTTCACTTTAGTGTTGCCAATGATGTGATTAGCAGCAGCCAAGGCGCTTCTCGAGATTTGCACGGATGGCCTTGATGAAGTCGAGGCTGTTAACCTGCTTGGGCTCGATGCCTTCCATGAGGTTAACGAGGTCCTTGGTAACGATACCAGCGTTGAGGGTATCGAAGCAAGCGCCTTCGAGCTGATCGCCAAAGTTGATAAGGTCGTTGAGACCGTCCTTCTCACCGCGTTTGCGCAGAGCACCGCTCCAAGCGAAGATGGTAGCCATTGGGTTGGTAGAGGTCTGCTCTCCCTCAAGGTACTTGTAGTAGTGGCGAGTCACAGTGCCGTGAGCTGCCTCATACTCGTAGTTGCCGTCGGGGCTAACCAGCACGCTTGTCATCATAGCGAGTGAACCAAAAGCGGTAGAAACCATGTCGCTCATCACGTCGCCATCGTAGTTCTTGCAAGCCCAGATGTAACCACCCTTGCTGCGGATTACGCGAGCAACAGCGTCGTCGATAAGGGTGTAGAAGTACTCGAGACCGAGTTTCTCGAACTCTGCCTTGTAGTTCTGCTCATAAACCTCCTCGAAGATGATGCGGAACTGAGCGTCATATTTCTTAGAGATAGTGTCCTTAGTTGAGAACCAGAGGTCTTGCTTGGTGTCGATAGCATACTTGAAGCAGCTGTGAGCAAACGAGCGGATAGACTTGTCCATGTTGTGCATGCCTTGGAGAACGCCAGGACCCTTGAACTCATGGATAACAACTTCCTCGTGCTTGCCGCTCTCGCCGTCGAAGACGAGCTTAGCAACACCTGGCTCATCGGCGCGAAGCTCTACACTCTTGTAAACGTCGCCATAGGCGTGACGAGCGATAGTGATGGGCTTCTCCCAGTTCTTAACAACTGGCTTGATGCTTGGGATGGTGATAGGAGCGCGGAACACAGTACCATCGAGGATAGAACGGATGGTGCCATTAGGGCTCTTCCACATCTCGTGGAGCTTGTACTCGTCCATGCGTTTGAGGTTTGGAGTGATAGTAGCGCACTTAACAGCTACACCAAGCTCTTTGGTCTTCTCGGCGGCCTCAATAGTGATTTGGTCGCGAGTCTCGTCACGCTTAACGAGGCCAAGGTCGTAATACTCAGTTTTGAGGTCCACGAATGGGAGGATGAGTTCGTCTTTGATCATCTTCCACAGAATGCGGGTCATCTCGTCGCCGTCCATCTCCACGATAGGAGTGGTCATTTTGATTTTTTCTGCCATAAAAAAATAGTTGTTTTTTGGGAAGACAATTAAGGACAATGTTGTATTTATCATTTTTATTAAAGACAATTGTTGTCGTAATCAATGATAACGCAGTCAATAGTCAGTAATAAATAGTATATAACTCAAAATTCTCTTGTCCTTAATTGTCTTATAAAAAATGATTTGTTAATGATTATTTTTTGCTTTTGTAGTAGTTCATCAAGCAGCCCTGTGCGAGAATCTCACGCTCGTCGGGAGTGAGGTTCTGGAAGAACAGGTGGATGTCCTTAACGCCGTCGGCAGTGATAACCTTAGCGTCAATCTCCTCTTTACCGCTAACGATAGCCTCGCGGATGCCAGGAACGAATACGAAGTCGCCTGGGTTGTACTCAAACTTGGTCTCGGGAGCGATAGTGAAAGGAACGATACCCCAGTTGATGCAGTTGCTGCGATAGCGCTTGGTTGCATACTCGTAGCAGATGTTGGCGTCGCCACCAAGCACCTTCTGGCAAGAAGCAGCCTGCTCACGTGCACTACCATCACCAGGACGGTTGGCAAATACGCAAGAACCAAACGAAGTGTCCTCGGCCTTAGCACCAACCTTAGCGAGAGCTGCAGCAACGTTCTCGGGAACATTGCCAGCGCGGCGCTCGAGGTCTTGTGCCTGGATGCGCTTGCTCAAGCCAACGTACTCAGGAACGCGGCGAGAGAGAGCAAACTCAGAGAGCTTCAATGGGTTAGAGCGGTAGCTCGAAGTCTCACCCGAAGGAATCAACTCGTCGGTAGTGGTAACGGGATCGTGGATAACGGCTGCCAACTCGAGGAGCATGTTGTCCTGCATAGGATACATCTTGGGCCAGTCCTTGATGTTGGGACCATACTTGAGCTCCTGGTTGAGGTCGGCATGGTCGAAGCCGTTGTAAACGCGACGCTGATAAACGCGCTCGTCGAAGTCGTAAGGCTTGTGGTCGTCGGTGTAGTCAACATCGGTAGCAGCGGTGATGACACCACCGTTGGCAGCTGTTGCAGCGATAGAACGAGCGTCCATCAAGGCAACGAGCGAGATTTGACCCTGACCGGGCTTAGAACCCTCGCGGTTGGGGAAGTTGCGAGTGGTGTGACGGATACTGAGGCCGTTGTTGCTTGGAACATCACCAGCACCGAAGCAAGGACCGCAGAAAGCAGGCTTGATGACTACGCCAGCCTCAAGCAGCTCCTCGGCAATGTGGTTGCGTGTGGTTGCCAAGTAAACGGGAACTGACTGTGGATAGGCACTCATGGTGAAGTAGTCGTTGCCAATGCTTGCGCCCTTCATGATTGAAGCAGCAGCGCTAAGGTTGTCGTAGGTACCGCCCGAGCAACCAGCGATGATACCCTGGTCGGCGTGAACCTTACCATCGATAACCTTGTCGACGAGGTCGACTTGAACCTTGTCGCCAAAGCGCTTCTTGGTATCCTCCTCAACAGCCTTCAGGATCTCAACAGGATTCTCCTGGAGCTCATGGATGGTGTAAGCGTTAGATGGGTGGAATGGGAGAGCAATCATTGACTCCTGAGTGCTCAGGTCGATCTTGATCATTGCGTCATAGTAAGCTACCTTACCGGGCTTGAGCTCGCGGTAGTCTTGTGGACGCTTGTGAATCTCGTAGTGGTGCTTAACCTCATCGTCGGTAACCCAGATAGAGCTCAAGCAAGTGGTCTCGGTAGTCATGATGTCGATACCGTTACGGAAGTCGATGGGCAACTCCTTAACACCAGGACCTGCAAACTCGAGAACTTTGTTCTTAACGAAACCGCTCTCGAAAGTGGCTTTTACGAGAGAGATGG
>CAMVKS010000116.1 GCA_947167995.1 uncultured Prevotellaceae bacterium | reverse complement strand
GAGAGGTAACGGTCGCTCATGAACGGCGTGTGGATGGCCTCGGTGGGCATACCCAGCAGCTGGATTCCCTGGTGGGTCCAGATGCCAATCATGTTGAACAGAGCATCCTGGATGTGACCACGGAAGATGTTACCTGTCATGAACTTAGTTGGGGGCATATATTTGAGCGTTGCCTTAGGGAAGATTTCGCGTGTCATCTGCGCTTGAGCAAGCTCCAGCAGGAAGCCGTTCTCAAGCATGGGGTCCATCTCGAAGGCGTGTCCCAGTCCCATCTGCTCCTCGGGCAGACCAGCCATGAGCGCGAGTTGCTCATTGATCAGGTCGCTGGCAAGCACGGTGTGGGCGGCCTCGACAGCGTCGGCAGTGGTGAGGTAGTTGTCCTCGCCAGTGTTGATTATCACACCAGCAAAGCCGTTGATGATGCGGCTCATATACTGGTCGATGAGTGTGCGCTGCATGTTGATGTCGCGGAAGAGGATTCCATAGAGAGCGTCGTTGAGCATCACATCAAGACCCTCGAAGGCTCCCATGATGGCTATCTCGGGCATACACAAGCCTGAACAGTAGTTACACAGGCGAATGTAGCGGCCTTGCTCCTCGCCCACCTCGTCAAGAGCCTTGCGCATGATGCGGAAGTTCTCCTGAGTGGCAAAAGTGCCACCAAAGCCCTCGGTGGTAGCGCCATAAGGCACATAGTCGAGCAGGCTCTGCCCTGTGGTGCGAATCACGGCAATCACATCGGCTCCCTGGCGGGCACCAGCTTGCGCTTGCACCACATCTTCATAGATGTTACCTGTTGCCACAATGATGTAGAGATAGGGTTTTGGGCCCTCGCCAATGGTGTCCAGGTAATGCTCACGTCGAGCACGTCGAGCGCGAATTCGCGCCATGCTCTCGTCGATCACTGGCTGCAGCGCGTCGGCAATCGCCTTGGGGTCGGTAGTGACCACCTTGGTGATGTCGAGTTCATCGGCTGCCACTTTCTCGGCAATCTGCTGTGGGCTCAAGCCGGTTTGAATCATGGCATTGGCAATGAAGAACAAAGCACCTTCGTTGAGCACGCCTTTGTCTTTTAGTGCCTCTACCACCACATTGGGCAGTGGCACATCGTTGTCGTCAACGCCATCTATGCCCATGAGACGGCACAAAGTGCGTTCCACGGCAACAGTGGTATACTGCTCCACAAAGGTCTGCACGTCTTGAGCTATGCCTTTAGCCAAGCCTCTGGCGTATTCCACCTTTTCGAAATCTAATCCTAATTTACTCTTTTGCATATTACATTATTTATATAGTACTTAATTATTCGTTTTTTCACACGGAGACATTTCAAGTTCCACTCTTGCAAGGTCGATCCATTCCTGGTCAATTCCCAGGCTCTGGGCGATGTTGAGGGCCTCATGAGGCACCTCGCCATCTTCCACCTCAACGAGAGTGTAGTTCATTGAGCCATTGTCAAAGCCCTTAACCCGCAGGCAATGGGCCGTTCCTGGCTCTATATCATAGTGCGTTGTCATCACCAGGCTCATGTGCTTAGCGGCAAGCACCTTGAGCAATGCCTGCACCAGTGCTGTACCCTCGGTGGGATTGGTGGTGCGTGCTGGCTCATCGATCAACGCCAATAATCTTCTATTTTCGCGTGACGCCTTGATAACGGCATCAATGTTCTTCATCTCGGCGGCAAACGACGACAGGCCTTTCTCTATTGACTGCTCGTCGCCAATGCAGAACATCACATCATCTTTAATCGCTATGCAAGCCTTACTTGCAGGAATGCCAAAGCCAAACTGGAACAAGTACTGGCACAGAGTGAGGGTCTTGAGCACCACAGTCTTGCCGCCCATGTTGGCTCCAGTGATAAGGGTGGGCCGGTAAGTGAAGCTGATATCCACTGGCTGGAATTGCTTGCCGGCTCGGTTCAAGGCATCTCTCACCTGAGGGTGGAACATAGCTGAGTAATGGCTTGAGCCATCACTCGAGATAGAGGGAAAACACAAGCCCAGCTCAACAAACTGACGTGCCTTGGCGACACCAATGTCAACTCGAGCCAGAGCCACCAGCGCATGCTCTATGTCATCGACATGAGAGTGCAGCTTGACTGTTAGGTCGCGTCTCACATCCTCCTCAATCTCGGCAGCCTCGATGAGCAACTCCTCTTGATGCTCAGGATGCTTGCGCATCTCGATGCGCAGGTCCTTGAGCTGCTCGCAGTAGCTGTCATAGACATAGAAAGTGGCTATCTTCATGCCGTCAGGGTCGAGGATAGTAATCACCTCGTCGAGCGACGGAATCTCGACAGCCGTTTCCAGGTTATGGTCTTTGAGCAACTGTGCCACCTCGGTTGAGAGAATTGCAAGATGCTTGACCTCAAAAAGCTCTATGTCGTCGAGTGTTGACGACCTGCGCAAGTTCTTGATGGTTGTGCGAATGTCCTTCACTCCCTGCAACTTGAACAACAGCGTGTTGAGGAAGGAAGGCTCTATTGAGCGCACAAAATCGACAAAATGCTTGAGCACGCCATAAGAGTCCACAATGTCGTGCTCGCTCGTTATCATGGGAGTGTCGAGCATCCATCGACGGGCAAAGCTTGACTGCAGTTCAAGCTCATCGAGCATGAAACGCAGTCCACAAGGCGATTCTATGACGTTCTTTAATTGCATTAGTTTTTTAATAAATCATAAACAGGCAAATTGATTGCCTGTGACAGTTTGTCACAAAGCACCTCAGAGTCGAGCACATAGCCCGATGGTGCCGTGGGATTGACGGTAACGGCAATGAGTTTGCTCTTTTGCAACACCCTAATGCTGCCGCCATTCTTCTCAAAGAGCCTTAATTGCTGTGGTGTGACGAAAATCTTTGTAAAGTCACGCACCACAAGCTCCACTTGCTTGAGGCTCTTGTTCTTGCGCACCTTCTCAAGAAATGAATCGACAAGTGCTCCAGCAACATAGATGGTGGCGCAACGGTCCATTCCATGAAACTGCACCTGCTGCGACAGCGATGTCACAGCCTCCATCTCGTGAAGCTCACCATCGGTGTCAATCCACCACATGCCCTTGTCGAGTGGAGTGAGCAGCTTGAGGTTGCGCTTGCCCGTTACACCTATATTAATAAGGTCAACCACAAATGCAGTGCGCTGAACCAAGTGACTCATGTTGATCGAGAAAGCCGCACCTGTGGCAAGAATCATCGACTGGCTCACCGCCGGCGAAGCAAGACTAAGCCTTGACAGGGCGCCATCGACGATGGCAAGGTCAATGTGGTGACGGCGCACATCGCTCATCCATCGCTTGAGTCCCAAGGTTGACGACGGTCCCGAGAGCAAAATCTTGCCTTGAGTGAGAGCCCGCGCTGTGACCACACGACCCAGGCTGGTGCTCTCGTCACTCACATCGATGAGCTCGCTCACGAGCCTGCGCTGGCGGTAGTGTGCCTCGCTGGTGCCAAAGTACATGCCTTGGCGCAGCACTATCTCGGGCTTCTGGGTGCGTGTCACCTGGTCGGTGGTCTCGCCATCAATGCCTATCGATGTCACCGCCACCCGCTTGCGCTCCAGCGGCAAACGGGCAAGAACATACTTCAAGCACTCGGTCTTGCCAGTGTTCTTTTGCAGCCCAACTATCGACAAGCTGTCATATTTCAATATTTCATCGATGAACGACACCCCTTGCACAATCGCCCGTTGACTGATGGCGATGGCCAAGATTTAGCCATCACCATCGTTCAACGTAGCCGTTTTTAACTATTGCGTTTTTGGTTGCGCTCGTGACGCTTGAGCACCTTAGGCTCGATGTTCATGCGCTCGCCTTCAAGCAGCGAGATAACACCATCGACAGCCTTGTCGGC
>CAMVKS010000115.1 GCA_947167995.1 uncultured Prevotellaceae bacterium | reverse complement strand
TCGGTGGTATCGGGAACTTGTTTTACGCAAACTATAATATTCATATCTTGTGTCCTCCTTGATTATTTAAATAAATGACCGGCGATAACCATGCGCTGAACCTCGCTTGTACCCTCGTAAATCTCGGTAATCTTAGCGTCGCGCATCATGCGTTCTACAGGATACTCACGGGTGTAGCCATAACCTCCATGGAACTGAACAGCCTTGGTAGTCACTTCCATAGCAGTCTCGGCTGCAAAGAGCTTAGCCATAGCGGCATCGGCACTGTAAGGAATGCCATTGTCCTTCTTCCAAGCGGCACTGCGCACGAGCAGGCGCGCAGCCTCGACCTTAGTCTTGAGGTCGGCCATCTGGAACTGTGTGTTCTGGAACTTGGCGATAGCACGACCAAACTGCTTGCGTTCCTTGGTGTACTTAACAGTCTCGTCCATAGCACCCTGAGCGATGCCAAGAGCCTGCGAAGCGATACCAATGCGTCCGCCGTCAAGAGTCTTCATTGCAATGCTGAAGCCCTTGCCCAGCTGGCCGAGCAAGTTCTCCTTGGGCACCTCGCAGTTCTCGAAGATGAGCTCGCAGGTAGCACTACCGCGGATACCCATCTTCAACTCCTTCTTGCCGATAGAGAAACCAGGCATACCCTTCTCGACGATGAATGCCGAGATGCCCTTGGTGCCCTTCGACTTGTCGGTCATCGCCATAACGATGAATACGTTGGCATAGGAAGCGTTGGTGATGAAAATCTTGGAGCCGTTGAGAATCCACTTGTCGCCAGCGTCGACGGCTGTGGTCTGCTGCATAGCTGCATCGGTACCGGCATTAGGCTCGGTGAGACCGAAAGCTCCAATCCACTCGCCCGAAGCGAGCTTGGGCAAGTATTTCATCTTCTGCTCCTCGGTGCCGTGCTCCATGATGGGAGCCATGCACAGCGAGGTGTGAGCCGAGAGCACAACGCCAGTGGTGGCGCACACTCTTGAAAGCTCCTCAACAGCCATGATGTACATCTGAACAGTGCCACCAGCACCGCCATACTGCTTGGGCACGGGAATACCCATGATGCCAAGTTTGCCCATCTTCTCTACTGTCTCGATGGGGAAACGTTCCTGCTCGTCAACCTCGGCTGCCAGAGGTTTCACCTCTTTCTCGGCAAACTCTCGAATCATCTGCAAGAACAGTTGTTCTGTCTTTGAATAGCTAAAATCCATATATGTTTTTAGTTTTTAGTTATCGGTATTTAGTTTTAATATTTATAGAAACCTTCACCGGTCTTGCGGCCTAACAATCCAGCGCGAACCATCTTGCGCAGCAATGGATGAGGACGATACTTGGGATCGCCAAACTCGTTGTAGAGCACCTCCATGATGGCAAGGTTAACGTCGTTACCAATGAGGTCGGCAAGAGCCAAGGGGCCCATTGGATGGTTGGCACCAAGCATCATGCACTTGTCGATGTCCTCGGCACTGGCGATACCGTCGGCGAGAATGCCCACAGCCTCATTAATCATTGGGATGAGAATGCGGTTAACCACAAAACCAGGAGCCTCGTTCACGGGCACTGGAGTCTTGCCAATCTCGGTAGCGAGGTCGATAATGCATTTAGCGGTCTCATCGCTGGTGAGCTGACCACGAATCACCTCAACGAGAGCCATGCGGTCGGCTGGGTTGAAGAAGTGGCAACCAATGAACTGAGCGGGACGGCTGGTGCAAGCGGCAATCTCGGTGATGGACAGTGACGAAGAGTTGGTTGCGAAGATAGTCTCGGGCTTGCAAATCTTGTCAAGCTCCATGAACACGTCCTTCTTGAGCTGCATGTTCTCAACGGCAGCCTCGATCACGAGGTCGGCGTCGGCAAATGTAGCGTAGTCGGTAGTAGTGGTGATGTTTGCAAGAATTGCATCCATCTTCTCCTGAGTGATTTTACCCTTCTCCACGAGCTTGTTGTAACCCTTAGAGATTGAAGCCATAGCCTTCTCAAGGCTGGCGTCGGTGCGGCTCTTCATGACCACAGGCATCTTGGCGGCAAACGCCTTTACGATACCCTTAGCCATTGTACCGGTTCCAATTACACAAATTTTCATAGTAAAATGAGTTATTTTAAAATTATTATTGTTTTTATTTTCCTGTGAAAGTAGCTTTACGCTTGTTGAGGAACGCGTCCATGCCTTCCTTTTGGTCGGCAGTGGCAAAACACTTCCCAAAGAGCTTGCTCTCAAGCTCGAGGGCTTCGGGAGCGTTGAGGTCGTAGTTCTCATTGATGCTCAACTTTGCGAGGCAGATAGCCACAGGAGCGCAGGCAAGCATCTTCTGAGCCATCTCGATGGCTGCAGGCATGAGTTCTTCGGGCTCGTGGATGGAGTTTACAAGCCCAATGCGCAAGGCTTCGTCGGCACGAATCACCTTGCCGGTGTAGATCATCTCCTTGGCATAGCCCTGACCAATGAGCTTGGGAAGGCGATAGGTGCCCGAGAATCCAGGAATGATGCCTAACCCAACCTCGGGTTGACCGAATTTAGCCTTCACCGAAGCTATGCGAATGTCGCACGCCATGGCAAGCTCACAACCACCACCCAGCGCAAAGCCGTTGACAGCGGCAATCACGGGGATGGGCAGTACCTCAATCTTGCGGAACACTGCAGCTCCCAGCTTGCCAAACTCGTAGCCCTCTTGCTCATCGAGGTGAGCCATCTCGCTGATGTCGGCACCAGCCACAAACGACTTGTCGCCGTCGCCAGTGATGATGAGCACTCTAACGGCGGGATCGATGCTGTCGACAAAGTTGTCAAGCTCACCCAAGATTGTTGAGTTGAGAGCATTGAGCGACTTGGGCGCCGAGATTTTCAGGATGGTGATGCCACCATCAATTTTCTCGATCTTCAGGAAATTGTAATCCATAATTGTAGTGGATTAAATATCCATTGGTTTGAGGTTTGGATCAATGATGAGTGTAGCGCCAGTGGCTTCCTGAACCTGCTCAACAGTGAACTCTGGGTGAAGCTCGCGCAGCACGATACCCTCGGGAGTGATGTCCATAACACCCATCTCGGTGATAATCATGTTGACCTGTCCTGCTGCAGTGAGAGGCAGAGTGCACTCTTTCAATATTTTGTGGTTGCCCTTCTGGGTGTGCTCCATAGTGAGGATTACACGCTTGGCACCTACCACGAGATCCATAGCGCCACCCATTCCTGGGGCCATCTTGCCTGGGATAATCCAGTTGGCGAGGTTACCCTTCTCGTCAACCTGCAGCGCGCCGAGGAACGACACGTTAACATGACCGCCACGGATGATAGCAAAAGAAGTTGCCGAGTCAAATGTGCAAGCACCTGGCTCCAAAGTGATGTAGCCACCACCGGCGTTTATCAAGTTCTTGTCTTCTTCTCCTTCGGCAGGAGTTGGGCCCATGCCCATAGCACCATTCTCGGTTTGCAGAGTAACCTCTACTCCCTCGGGAAGATAGTTAGGAATCAATGTTGGGATACCAATACCCAAGTTCACTACGTCACCATCGTGCAACTCCTTGGCAGCACGCTTAGCGATGACTTCTCTCATTTCATGTTTATCCATAATAGTTACGGTTTATGATATTAATATTATTGTGTTTAGATATTGCTCTAATAAAAGTTTGGTGTGAAGATTAAGAATAAAGGATTTCTCTTACCTCTCTCCTCTACCCTCTCACCTGCTACTTCATGCCACGTTTCACCATTTCCTGAACGATGAACGATGCCACGTCGTCGGCATAGGTGTTCATGCCAAATCCTGCGTCAAAGCCCAGTTCCTTGGCAAGCTCGTGAGTGACGCGAGCACCACCGCAACAGCAAATCATCTTGTCGCGCAGGCCCTCGGCCTCCATGAGTTCGATGAAATTGGTCATGTTCTGGATGTGGACGTCCTTCTGTGTCACGGTCTGCGACACGAGCAGTGCGTCGGCATGCAGCTCGATGCCACGGGCGATAAATTCCTCGTTGGGAACTTGCGAGCCCAGATTATAGGCCTCAATCATCTCATATCGCTCCAGTCCATAGTGTCCTGCATAGCCCTTCATGTTCATGATAGCGTCGATGCCCACGGTGTGTGCGTCGGTACCGGTCGAAGCTCCCACAACCACAATCTTGCGACCAATGTTCTCCTTGATGTACTCATCGGTCTCATACATGTCCATTGTGTTAGACTCAACCTTGG
>CAMVKS010000114.1 GCA_947167995.1 uncultured Prevotellaceae bacterium | reverse complement strand
TGCTGATTTTCAAGCGACGTTTTTTTGCAAATCAAACTATGCGGAAAACAGGAAATTAGTGCAAACCGAGAGAAAGACAAAAAGAAAGACGAAGTTTTTCTTTTTTATTTCAGAGGTGCAGCCTAATTTATCCAAAATTAGTGCAAACCGAGAGAAATACAAAAAGAAAGACAAAGTTTTTCTTTTTTATTTCCGAAGTGCCAAGTAAAATAAAATATTTGTTAGATTTGGAGAAATTTGAATAATTTCTCGTGCATAGCGTGACTCCTCTATTTTGACACAGCCCCATGCTTTACACTTAACTTTTAACACTTAAAACAAACTTTTCCCAGCGATTGATGAGTTCGGCCATATCTTCGGGGAGCTCGCTGTCGAAGTCCATCTGCAGGCCGGTTCTTGGGTGGACGAAACCTAATGTCTTGGCGTGGAGGGCTTGACGGGGACAGAGCTTGAAGCAGTTGTGGATGAACTGCGCATAGCTCGACGAGGTGTTGCCTCGCAAGATTTTGTCGCCACCGTATCGCTCGTCGTTGAAAAGCGGATGCCCGATGTGACGCATGTGGACACGGATTTGATGCGTGCGGCCCGTCTCGAGCTGACACTGCACCACTGCCACATGATTGAGGTTCTCGATGGTGTGATAGTGAGTCACGGCATGCTTGCCCTGATCGCCCTCGGGGAAGACCGCCATCTGCAGGCGGTCGCGCAGGCTGCGGCCTATGTTGCCCTCGATGGTGCCATCAAGCTGCTTCATCGCCCCCCACACCACCGCTATATACTGCCTCTTGGTGGTCTTGTTGAAAAACTGCAAGCCAAGCGATGTCTTGGCGTCGGGGGTCTTGGCCACGACAAGCAATCCGCTGGTGTCCTTGTCGATGCGATGCACGAGGCCCATGCGTGGGTCGGTGACGTCATAGTCGGGGTTGTCCTTGAAATGCCATGCGAGAGCGTTGACAAGCGTGCCGTCGTAGTTGCCATGCCCCGGATGCACACACATCCCAGCGGGCTTGTTCACCACCAGCAGGTCGTCATCCTCATAGACGATGTTCAGCGGAATGTCCTGAGCGATAATCTCGTTCTCATAGCGCGGCCGGTCCATCACCACCGAAATCTCGTCGCCAGGATGCACACGGTAGTTGCTCTTCACAGGGCGTCCGTTCACACGTATGCACTGCGCCTCGGCGGCGTTCTGGATGCGGTTGCGCGACGTCCCCTTGATGCGCTCCACTAAATACTTGTCGATGCGCAGCAGCACATGACCCGGCTCCACCACATAGTGGTAGTGCTCCCAATAGTCACGGCCATTCTCCGAGAAATCGGGGTCGCTGAAGTCGCTCTGTATCTCTAAGTTCTCGTCGTCTATGTTGATAGATGTAGGGGTCGACATGCACATTGTATATATAAAGTGGGGGCTTAGTATTGACCAATGCTCCCACCCATTTGTTTTCAAGTTATTATTTACACTCTCAAGTCGCCATGGGCACCCAAGTTCGATAGAATGTCTCTTAACGTTGTTGCTGCTGACGTTGCTTGGGCTCGGCAGCAGCTTTCTCGCGCTGCTTGCGGTGCAGCGAGTCTTGAACGTTGTCGGGCAACACCTCAAATGGCTGCTCGGGAACCTTACCGTCGCCAACCTCAAGGCTGATCTGGTCTTTAATCGAGACTTTGCTGCCAGGATTTATGGCGTGTCCATTCACTTTCACTGCAAGTACCAATCCCTCGTCGGCACTGGGCACGGTATCGAGAATCACCGATGTAAAGCCCATTGAACGAAGGCGATTTTCGGCATCTCGAGCCGAGATATCGCTCATAATGGGAAGATTCACCATCTTGGGATTATAGGCTTGGATTGTGAGATATATGACACGGGTAGACTTGGCCATGGTGTTTTCTTTGGGCTCTTGAATTATCACTGTTCCGCCAGGTCGACCTGTGTCGAACAGAGAATCGCTAACCTCCCATTCGAATCCGGCCGCCTCTATCTTGCTGATAGCTTTCTCGAGTTTCATTCCTGTGACATGGGGAACTTTGGATTCCTGTCCATGAAGGGTGAACACGTCAATCAGCAGATACAACGAAAACAACACTGCGAAAAACACTATTATCACACCCAGAAAATTGACTAAAACCGGGTGCTTCTTTATGATATCACTAAGCATATTTGTTTACTAAAAATGTTAGTTTTCTATTTAAACGCACAAAGATAGCAATTTGCGTCTAATTAGGCAAAAAAAACGTGTTTTTTTTATTAGTATCCGATAAACAAAGGGGAAACAAAGGGGTCGCCCCTACGGCGACGAGTTAGTGTGATATTACTCCCCCCATCGCCGCTATCTTCACTCGCTCTCGCTCGTTCTATGATAGCGGTAATGGGGGGGTATTAAGTGTTCAGCCTCCTGCTGAGTCGCTTTTCATAAAAACCATGCAATCATCAATTACTAAGCAGGATGCTATATACCACAGTGACATCGGTTGATGTGATTACACCATCACCATCCTGGTCACCATTAACAATGGCACTGGAGTCATTGTTGAGCAGGAAGTTGTAAAGGGCAGTAATATCGGCCGATGTCACCTCGCCATCGCCGTTAACATCACCATCCACAACGCCACCGGGAATAATGTCGGTGTAGTGAATGGTAAAGTCGTCAACATAGGTCTTATAGCTTGTGGTACCTGCACTCATGCTGATGCGGTAGCGTGCTGGCACGTTCATGTCGAAAGCGTATTGCAGTGTAGCAGTGCTATTGGGCGAAACTAATGTAGTGGTCTCGCCATTGTTGTTGGCAACAGCATTCCAAGTGTCCCCTTGGTCGGTTGAGCAGTAGAGGATGAACTTGGCTGTGGTGGTCGATGAGTTGCAAGCATCGAAGGTTACCATGTAGCTCTTGTAACGAACGTCCTGAGTCATAGTGAGCGAGGAAGGCTTCTTGAACACAGCCGCGTGCTCTCCGCTGCAATAGTTGCTTGCAGGATTGGTCACATAGCAGTTCACAAATTTCCATTTCGATAAAACACCTTGCACATTATCACTTGGTGGAGCGGTTACGACAGGCATCTGCTCAAAGTCCTCGACGACGCTGTGCAGCGAGGTGTCGTCGCCAATGGTGAAGTAGATCACACCATTCTCTTCGCGTATGTTGGTGATGTTGTACTGGCAGGCAAGGCCGTTCCAGGTTTTGAGGTTTGGAGTAGTGGTGTTAGTGATGAATGTAGCACCGGCGGGGAAGGCGTCATCGGCCTGCTCGTTGCCAGTGCCATTGCCGGCACGCAGCAGCACATAGTAGTTGTGGGCGGGGTCGCAGTTCACGTCGTTGCTGTCCCACACCGAGGTGTTGGTGGAGTCAACACGACAGATGAGCATGCCATGACCAGGAGCGTAGGCATCCCAACGGGTATTCTGGCGATTCTCGAGATAGAACTTCACCTGGCTCTCGGGGCTATTGATAATATAGCCCTCGCCAGTTGCGCCAATTTGGTTGAGACCATACTCTCCCTTAGCGTTAATGACCTGGGCGTTGGCAAATCCAATCGAGTAGCGGTCATAGAGGCTATAGGCTACTGGAGTGCGAGAGTAATTGTTGTAGCTACCTCCCGACATCACCTCCCAGTCGCCAGGAATCTGGCTTTGGCCACCGCCGTCTTCATAGTCGGTGTCGTACAGGTCGGGCAAGCCAAGCACATGGCTGAACTCGTGGCAGATAGTGCCGATTCCGTCAAAAAGGCCATAGTAGGAAGCGTAGAGATACTCGGTAGAGCAAGCATAGGTGCGAGCACGCTTGCCGTCGACAACCACATTTTCCCAATAGAGGTCGCTCTTGTGAGGCCACAGGTGAGTGGTGGAGCCGTCACTGTTTGAGCCACTACCTGCACCAATGAAATATATCATGTCGATATTGCCGTCGTTGTCACCATCATACTGGGTGAAATCTACTTGCGAGTTAATCTGCTGCATTGCAGCCGCCCAAATCTCGCCAGTGTTTGCCCACTTTTGGTGGTCATCGACCGAGTAGTTAGTCAAATGAACTGGACCATACACGTCGAAGGTTGGACTGAAACGTCCCTGACTATTGTCGGTGTAGTAGTCGCGCACACTACCGGTGCAGGCACCATAGTAGTTAGGGGAGCCATCCTCGTTGGTGTAGCCAGTGTATCCCACCTCGTTGGCCATGCGGTTGTAGAAGTCATGCGCATCGCTGCGAGTGAACTGGCA
>CAMVKS010000113.1 GCA_947167995.1 uncultured Prevotellaceae bacterium | reverse complement strand
ATATTTTCTTGCCATAATTCAATCTGTTTTTTGCTATGGCAAAGATAGCGGTTTACACGTCACTTTATTTTTGCGACACTGAACGCAAAGCGCAGGATAAAAGCCATTTGAGCGTCGATACTTCCTGTGCTTTTTTTGAATTTCACTGGAGTGACTGGCGGCTTACTGTAGCAAAAGGAGTCTTTCATGATGATACGCGATGAGAGTTTCAAACCAACGTACCACTTGTGCCTGCCCCAGCTCCACCCCACCATCGCATCTATTCCCAGATTGTAGTGACTGTTCACAAAATTGGTTTCGCCATAATCATAGATTTGCGGTTCAGGGTCAATATCATGGTTTTGCTCATACACATTATATTTCAGACTGCGCTTCTCAAACGACAAGCCAGCGCCAAACACCCATCGACGCTTATACCAGCGGTGCATCACGCCAGTGGTAATGTTATACATCTTGAAATCATATATTGGAACTGGGTCAAACGAGCCAAAAGGATCAAGATAATTGGCATGCATGCTCACGCCAACCGACCTGTTAGTCTTATACAGATACTCGGCGCCCACACCAAGATTTGTTAAAAAGAACACCTGTTCGTCAACATCATCCCACAAGCCAAATCTTGAATAAGCACCTCCACATGGCTGATTTTCGATAAAAACGCGCACAGTACCTCTCTGTAAAGCGTCATAACCGCTGTTCTCCACAGCCGCACTATCGCTCTGCGCCAGCAGCATTGCAGGAAAAGCCAGCAGCATCAAAGTCAATATGGAGAGAAACTTTTTCATAATTAAAAAGTCACAAAATCTTCAATGAGAATTCAGTCTCTTGGTGACACCATTTTTATCGCAATCAGTTATTTCAGTTTAAATTTATAGCCTAAAGAAATCATAACTGCGTAGTTGTTGATCTTGGCATCACCCAAGTCAAGCCTAATGCCATTGCCTTCTATGTAGGAGTTTTTCTTAAACAATGGGCACAAACCAAAGTAAGCACTTGCGCCAGCCACCACGTTGCGATATTCATAAGAAACGCCAATGGGTATCGAAACATCAAAGGAGCGAGAAATTTTACCCGACTTCACACCGACCGAAACGTCATTGCCCCTAAAGTCGAACACTGAATTCACGACAATAGTTGGTGCGACTCCTGCGCTTAACGACAACCCTCGCCACACATAGCATTTTGCTGTTAAAGGGAAATAAATTCTATCGCTTTTGATTGTCATGTTATCGGCGTTTTCAGATATTTTTGCCCCTCCAGTGCTATATAATGCTCCCAGGGCGACACTCCAGCGATGATGGAACTGATATTCAACCTCCAAGCCGCCATGATATCCGAATCTTGCCTCTGAACCATCGGCATCATCACCCATGAAACTGGAAATACTCATGCCTGCAAAAGGCTTTAATGACCATTGCTTCACATCATTTTGACCACATGCAATAAATGCAATCAGCATTGACATGCAAAATATTATTTTTCTCATATGCATAATGTGTGTTAACGTGTAAGTATAATCTTCGAAAACGTGATGTTGTTACCTGCTTTCAATTTAGAGGCTTCAATGTTGCAAATTTAGATTGTTTTTTATTTAAAAGCAAGAGACTCATAAAAATTATGAGTCAATTTGAACAAATCGCTGTGGTGTGTAATCTCACAAAGCTGCAACTATCGTTGTCTCAAAGACTCGCAAGCTCGGATTTTTTCTGCATGAGCAACTTTTGAACAAAACTTAGAATCGGTAACCGATGGCAATTTGAGCATTGCCATTCTTATCTTGACAATTGTCAAATATTTTAGTTAGGCCTAAGGTGTAACGACCTTGGATAAAGACATCTTTTGTGATATTATAGGTCAAACCAATGCCCACTCCAAAATCAAAACGATTAGCACCTAAGTCATGCTTTGTTTTCTTATCTTTACCATCATCTTTCCACTTCTCGGTAAATTTATCATAGACACAGATACCTAATTGAGGCCCCAAATCAACACTTAATGATGACGAAAAATAATACTTTAATAGTATTGGAATATTGATATAATTAATTTGTTCCGTGCGAGTTATATCAATAGGTGAATCCTTGTCTATCCAATCTACTATTTCTCTCTTAGGAGTACTATGAGTGGCAAATACCAACTCAGGCGCAATTGATATTCTATTATTGAAGCGATACTCAAAGAATGCTCCAGCTTGATAGTTCAAAGCACTTTCATCATTTACGTTCTTCCCCCAGCGATGAGTGTAATCAACACCTATCTTTGGACCAAAAGTGAATTGTTTCTGAGCCTTAGCTATGCCATTAGTGAGAATTATGCACATAAGTGCGATAACGATTTTTTTCATAATTCAAATATAATTATATTGTTTATAATTCAGATCAACCATTTTTTTAGTGTGAATACTAATTCTTCTCGGTTGCAAAGTTACATAATCCAAATGTTAAACTCGACAAAAAAGCGCTACATTCGTAGTTCATTTCAAAAATCACAAATGACTTATAATCAATAATGTGGAAAAATAAAAGTTCATTTGGGGTTCATCGGGCTTTTCAACTGTTAAAATTCTCGGTTTTTTGCAGTAATTTTGTCCTCAACAAAACACAGAACAACATGAAAATGAACTTTACTTTTTCAAAAATTGTGTGTGCGCTGGCACTGCTTGCAATAGTGTTTTCTTCTTGCGGACGCAGCGGTTATAACAGCCAGTTGGTGCAAGTGGACTCGTTGCTTAACGCTACGCAATATGAACAAGCCGACTCGCTGCTCAAGCAATGCGATCCCAGCAACTATAACACTCAAGACCGAGCCTATCATGCCCTGCTCAGAACTCAATGCGACTACAAGAACTATATTGCTGCGACTACCGACAGCGCCATCAATTTAGCAGTAGAATATTTCGAGAAGTCGGACGACAAAGAGAAATATACCCGATCGCTCATCTATCAAGGTTGCGCAAACGAGGAGCTTGGCAACCTTGAAAAAGCAGTCGAATGTTATCATAAAGCTGATGATATTGCCGACAAGGAAGACTTGTATAACAAGGCTTTTGCTAAGATGAGACTGGGATTACTATATCAAAATCAAGTAATAGGAGCGAAAACGATAGCCGTTGAAAAATTGAAAGAGGCATTACCATTGTTTCAAAAATTGAATGAAAAATACTATGAATTAGTCTGCGCATCAGAAATAGGTAGAATATACAGCAACTATATCAATAAGAGTATGAGAGATAGCTCTTTATTCTATGTAGACTTAGGCATTAAACTTGCGACATTGGAATCAAATGAACAAATGCTATTCAAAAACATATACACTAAAGCAATCTTATATGCTGAAAAAGATCATGATTATAAAAAAGCAAAAGAGCTTCTAATAAAGGCTAAAAAAAATTATCAAGCTTCTGAAATCACTGGTACTTATTGCTATCTTGCACTGTGTTATGGTAAACTTGGAAATCTTGACTCCGCTGAATACTATTTGAGTCATTCCCCATTGATGGAAGAAGATGTGGATAGCATAATTTATTATGATACGGCTTCTGAATTAGAAAAAATCAAAGGTAATGATGCACTTTCGCGTGAATATTATGATAAATCAAATACAATGGCCGATTCGGTATTAATAGCAGGTCTCAACGATCGCTTGCGTGCCGTAGAGAAAAAATACGACACTCAGCAAGCAGAGTTGGAGAATGCGAAGTTGAGCCTGGAGTTGCGCAACACGTTACTCACTCTTGCCGCCATTGTGATTGGTGCGCTCGCACTGCTGTTGCTTGTGCTCAGGTATCGACATCGACTGCGCGAGAAGGAGAATGAGTACGAACTGCTGAAGGCCGACCTAGAAACTTCATTGACAAGCCTTGAGAACATGAAATCGACTGTTGCCCAACTTGAAAGCGGACACGACAACAGCAATAACACCGAACTGAAAAATATCCTCGAGGAGCAGATTGGCGCTGTGCACCAGTTAATGAAATGGTCCTACGAACTTGACAGCGACACCTTTGTTAAGAAGTTCAACAGCCTAATGACCATGCCGAGTGGCAAAGAGCAGGAATCGTTCTGGAACAATCTGCACACTATCACCAATGAGCTGCACGACAATGTGCTCACAAGAGCGCAAGAGGCTGCAGGAGGCACACTGCGTGATGACGAGATAAACTATCTAGCACTCTACAGCTGCGGATTCTCACGAAGCGTGATAATGACCTGCATGCACTACAAGAGCCTGGG
>CAMVKS010000112.1 GCA_947167995.1 uncultured Prevotellaceae bacterium | reverse complement strand
GAATAGCAAAACTATTCACTGATGAATTTTGGGGTATGCGATGACGAAGTCAGGAGTAGATATCGTAACCAAATTCAGGCTTGATGAAGATTGGCGGGTATTCAATAGTGATTGTGTTTTCCATAAGTTTAATGTTGTTTTTTGGCAAAGGTAAATGAAGGGTTATAGCAGAAACAACATTAAAAAAACAGAAACTTCTATACAAAGCCAAGCTTGCTTGAAGCCTTGTGAGCGGGAGCATTTCACGTGACGATGCCACGCGATGCAGACTGACAGCCACCCGCGACAAGCTGACGGGCCCGTATAGACAGCAGGGGTGGCGTCAATGCTTTTCGTTAGATACCAAGAGTTTATTCTACTTTAGAAACAAAAATAAGTGGCAAAATTGCCTTATTTCAGAAAAATCTTAGCAGATTGATTCGAGGCTGGGCATGTAGTTTCGTTGTATCGACTCGGCGATTGCTGTTGCAACTTCCATCTCGCTGAGTGCGATGCCAGCGCCAAACTGGTAAAGCAGCTCCACTTCCTTGCGTGCTATGATTTTGTCGCTAAGAGCAATGTGTATCATGTACTCGAGCAATCCCGTGCGCATTCCTGGGTTGATTTTGAGAATATTCTCTACCGAGTCGTTGAAAATCTTGGCGACATCACCTTGCGCAATCTCCTCGAGGTACTTGCGCGGGAAAATTTTGAGCCTTGCGAGCATCTCAATGATTTGGTTTATCTCGTCCTCTTTCATCTCTTCGTCGCTGCTTGCAACGATGAGGCCAGCCGAAGCGATAAAACGTGCCATGTGCTCGTCGAGTTCGCTGTCACCCACTTTGAGAAGAATAGAAATGAGTTCGTCCATGCCCTTCTGCAGATCATCTTGCGACTTGCAGGTAGCAAAGAGGTTGAGTGCCTGCACGCGTATTGGGTTAACAGGATGAGAGGAGCGGCTGATACCTCTGTCTTTCAGGAAGTAGTTGAGACGTCGGTTATTGTCGGCAATGAGCGCGTCGATGCTCACGTTCATTTTCTCCAGGTCAAGTCCTGATGCCATCTTGAAGAAGGCAGTCACGCACACTCCCAGATCCTCGGTAGCCATGTAACCATAACGGTCGGCGACGAGCTCGGCAAGTTGTTCATGGAGCCTTATCTTGTACTGCAAAGTCACGGGCACAGCCGCCTCGGGAGGGAACACGAAGTTGATGAGACGCACCAGTGCTGTATCTTTGTTGATGAGGTGTCCCAATTCATGCCCCACCACAAATTTCAATTCGTCCTGACTCATAAGGTCGAAAAGTGCTGAATTGACGTTCACAATGTGAGCCTCGCCCTCGTCCTCAGCAGCCAGCGAGAAAGCGTTGACATCGCTGTCGCCCGTGATATAGAAATCGACCTTGTCCTTAAAGCCAAGTTTCTTCTTCACATCCTGGCACAGATCATAGAAATCGGGCAGCAATTCCTTCTGTACCTTAAGGCTATGCCCCTCCATACTGCTGCGCCAGTAAGCATCACGACTGGAGGTTCTTGTCTTGCGCAACACCTCTTCAACGATCTCTCCCTGCAAAGCATTGTAAATCTGCTTTCCAAGCTGTTTCTCTAATTCTAAAGCTGGATTTAATTTGCTCATATTTTTATGGTTTTAGTTTTCTTTCAAAAAAAGCATGTAACAAACACAAACATGCAAAGTTACTAAAAATACAAGTAACTCACAAAAACAAGCGCATTTTTTCTCAAGAGTGATATCGTTTTTCGTTTTTATCATTATTTCAAATACACATCACTCCCCTTTTGGCACCGTTTTTGCTAATTGAACTATTTTGAGTAATTTTGCAACCCGAAACACACATTAATAAGATGATAGATTTTAATAAAGATATAGACTATGAGATGAACGATGGCGGTGCACATGCCATTCCCATCTTTGCCGAAATACATGCCAACAGTGACGACAAACTCCTGAAAGAAAAGGAATTGAAAGATGTCCCAGTGCTCGCTCTGCGCAATATGGTGCTCTTCCCCGGGATGACAATGCCCGTAATGGTGGGCCGCACAAAGTCACTCAACGCCATCAAAGATTCACAGAAGACAGGTGAACCTTTGGCAGTAATTTGCCAAATTGACAGTGATATTGACGACCCCGACAAGAATGACCTTTATCCCGTGGGAACCGTTGCCGAAGTAATCAAGGTGCTTAAGCTGCCCGATGATTCGACCAACGTGATACTTCATGGTCGCTCGAGCTTCGTGCTTGATGAGATCACAAGCCGCGAGCCATACTTGCGTGGCAACATCTCGCTCTACAAGGAGAATCACCCCAAGAAGAATGACGGCGAGTTTGAGGCCATCATCAGTTCTATCAAGGAGTTGACTTATGACATGCTCAACAAGATGGGCGACGCCGGTCGCGAGCTCAAGTTTGCAATCAGCAACATCGACGACCCTGTCTACCTCATCCACTTCCTTGCCACCAACATACCGTTCGAGGCCCGAGACAAACAGATGCTGCTTCAGGAAAGCGACATCAAGAAACGCGCCTATCACCTCTTCGGCATCCTGAGCAAAGAGGCACAGCTCATCGACTTGAAGGCGAGCATCCAGCTGCGCACACGCGAAGACCTCTCGCAGCAGCAGCGCGAGCACTTCCTGCAACAACAGATTCGCACCATTCAGGAAGAATTGGGCACCAACGATGACGACGTTCCCGAACTTGAGCGACGCGCCAAAGAGAAAAAATGGGATGAGAACACCCAAAAGCACTTTGAGAAAGAACTCAAGAAGCTCGAACGACTAAATCCTCAGTCGCCCGACTACTCCACACAATATGCCTATCTCGACACGATGCTCAACCTACCGTGGAACGAATATACCAACGACAACTTCAACCTCAAGAAGGTGGAGACTAAGCTCAACCGCGACCATTACGGCTTGGAGAATGTGAAAGACCGCATCTTGGAGCATCTATCGGTACTTAAACTGCGTGGAGACCTCAAGGCACCTATCATCTGCCTCTATGGCCCTCCAGGCGTGGGGAAGACCTCGCTTGGCCGCTCCATTGCCGAGGCACTTCACCGCAAGTATGAGCGCATCTCACTCGGTGGTCTTCACGACGAAGCCGAAATTCGCGGCCACCGCCGAACCTATATCGGTGCCATGCCCGGCCGCATAGTCGAAGCTATGATGAAGTGCAACAGCTGCAACCCAGTGATAGTGCTCGACGAGATTGACAAGGTGGGCCAGGACTTTAAGGGCGACCCAGCATCGGCATTGCTCGAGGTACTCGACCCAGAACAGAACGGGCATTTCCACGACAACTATCTCGATGTGGACTACGACCTGTCGAAAGTGCTGTTCATCGCCACCGCCAACAACTTGGGTACCATCTCCAAGCCATTGCTCGACCGCATGGAGGTGATAGAGATCAACAGCTATATTCCTGAGGAGAAAATCGAAATCGCGCGCAAGCATCTTGTGCCAAAGCAGTTGCAAGAGAACGGCTTTGAGAAGAAGGAGATATCATTCCCCAAAGCAACCATAGCAAAGATTATAGACGGTTATACCCGCGAGAGCGGTGTTCGTGAGCTTGAGAAGAAAATCGCCAAGGTGCTGCGCAAGGTTGCACGCAAGAAAGCCAGCGGCGATGACTATCCCAAGAGCATCGACACAGCGAGCCTTAAGGAATATTTGGGTGCTCGCGATTTCAGCAGTGACCGCTATGAGGGCAATGACTTCGCCGGCGTTGTCACCGGACTGGCATGGACTGCAGTGGGTGGAGAGATTCTCTTCATCGAGAGTGCCCTGTCGCGTGGCAAGGGCGAGAAACTCACTCTCACCGGCAACCTGGGCGACGTGATGAAGGAGAGTGCGATGATTGCATTGCAATACCTCAAGAGCCACAGTCAGCTGTTTGACATCGACTACGAGCTCTTTGACAAGTACAACGTGCACATCCACGTTCCCGAGGGAGCCATTCCCAAAGACGGCCCATCGGCAGGTGTAACCATGGTGACATCGCTCGTCTCGTCGTTCACCCAGCGCAAGGTGCGCGACCATGTGGCTATGACCGGAGAAATCACCCTGCGCGGCAAAGTGCTGCCAGTGGGCGGCATCAAAGAGAAAATCCTCGCCGCGAAGCGCGCAGGCATCACCGATATAATCCTGTGCCGCGACAACAAGAAAGATATCGATGAAATCAACGATATCTACTTGAAGGGGCTCACATTCCACTTTGTGAACAGCATCAAGGAGGTCATTGATTTCGCCCTCCTTCCCGACAAAGTGAAGGATGCAATGGAGCTGTAATTCCAAATTCCGGAAATAAAGAAAAACGACTGGATGAGCTGTTGCTCATCCAGTCGTTTTTTCCTGACTTCGTCACTTTTTTCAAGAAAGAAAAGTGTTAATTTGTAATT
>CAMVKS010000111.1 GCA_947167995.1 uncultured Prevotellaceae bacterium | reverse complement strand
GTAGGTAATCGCCCCCTAAGGAGACTCAGGAACCCGTTCCTGGGTCTCTTTTTTTGTTGTGATTTCCCTCCTTTAATTCCTTTAATTTCCCACCTCTTTTAAAATAACATTGTCTTTCTCACGTTTTATTATTACCTTTGCATTCTATTTGTAGAATAACCCATGAATTTGCGCAACATATATGACTCTCGACGCATCTGGAAAATCTGCCTTGTAGGTGTTTCTCTTTTGTTGGTGGGTATATTTATTTATATCTCCAACTCACTCGTGAAAGATCTTGCAAAGCAAGAGCGTGAGCGCATGGAGATATGGGCCGATGCCACTCGTGAAATGGCTAAAGCCAATGAATCAACTCCTATTGAGTTCCTCTCGAGTATTATCTTGGGTAATCACACCATTCCTGTACTTCTTGTTGATGAAGACCAGCACATTATCGAGCAGCGAAATTTCAAATTGCCCGAGCCTGCCGACACTTCTAAGATGATGATTGATGAATACTCGAAGGTAAACAAGAACTTCTTGAAGAAGAAACTTGAGAAACTGCGCAATTCACCCAATAAGATTGAGATAAAAATTGACGATAATGCCAGCCAGATGCTATACTATGAGGATAGTGATGTGCTGCGACGGCTTGCCTATTATCCCTATATTCAACTGGCTGTGATGCTGCTGTTTATAGCTATCGCCTATTTTGCTCTCATCAGTGTGAAGAAAGCCGAGCAAAACCGTGTGTGGGTGGGACTTTCTAAAGAGACTGCGCATCAACTGGGTACCCCCATTTCGTCGCTGATGGCATGGACGCAGATGCTTGACTCGATGGGGGTCGACAAGGAGATTATTACCGATATGGATACCGATGTGCATCGTCTCTCGGTAATCGCCGACCGTTTCTCTAAAATTGGTTCCATGCCCGACAAGGAGCTTACGTTCATAAACGAAGCTGTTGAAAGTAGTCTTGCTTATATGCGCACACGCATTCCTAAGCATGTCACGCTCACAGTGCACACCGAGGATGACAAGAATTGTGGCGTGATGCTGTGCCAGCCACTATTTGAGTGGGTGATGGAGAACCTCACAAAGAACGCTGTCGATGCTATGAGCGGTCAGGGACGCATCGACATCGTGGTAACCAGTGATGCTCAGCACGCTCACCTTTATGTTAAAGATACGGGTAAGGGTATTCCTCGCAAGAATTTCAAGAATGTGTTCACCCCTGGCTTTACTACCAAGAAACGCGGCTGGGGATTGGGTCTAACGCTTGTTAAGCGCATCATAGAGGAGTATCATGGTGGCAAAATCTTTGTCAAAGAAAGCGAAGTGGGGAAGGGCACCACTTTCTCGATTGAAATTCCTAAAGTGAAGTGAATTTTTCGGGACCCAGTCTAAACTATTCTTTAAATAATAAACGTTAACCGACCCACCTTGGCTACATCGCAATACATAAAGATGCTTGGTACTGGTAGTGCAATGTGCACTCGATGCTACAACACCTGCTTCTTCCTCAAGTCGCAGGCGGGGCAACTTATGGTAGATGCCGGAGGTGGAAACGGGATCTTCCGCCAGCTATACCGTGCTGGCATTGATTACACGCAGATTCATCACCTATTTGTGACCCATGTGCACACCGATCACATAATGGGCGTCATTTGGCTCATACGCAAAATTTCACCTCTGCAATACAAAGGCAAGTATCAAGGCAACTTTACTATCTACTGTCACCGTGAGGTGAAGCAGGCTCTCGAGACCATGTGCAACATCATGATTCCAGCAAAGATAATGGCTGCGGTGGGCAAGACCATAATCTTGCGAGAGGTGAGCGATGGTGAGATTCTTGACATTGACGACATGCAAGTTACTTTTTTCGACATTGGCTCCGACAAGACGCTGCAGTATGGGTTCAGTGCTCTTATGCCCGATGGGCAGCGTGTCGTCTGCCTTGGAGACGAACCTTATAAACCCACCAGCGAGCAGTATGTCAAGCACTGCGATTGGTTGTTGTGTGAGGCATTCTGTATGTATCGCGACCGCGAGCAATTCCGTCCTTATGAAAAACATCACAGCACAGTTATTGATGCTGGAAAGCTGGCGCAGGAATTAAATGTCAAGAACCTGCTATTGTATCACACCGAAGACACTCGTTTGTTTTCGCGTCGAGAAAATTACACAGCCGAAGCGCGTTCTGTTTTCTCGGGCAACATATATGTGCCCACCGACCTTGAGACAGTGAACATTTACCCCCCCCAATCGGGTGTGGCCTATGACCGTAATTAGGCTTGAATGCTTGTTTTTATTCAGCAAAACAGCTCCTCAGGAATTCTAAATAGAGCAGAAAGTGGCCCTTTTGCGAACTGCACGAAAAAACATCTGTTCAGCATTTGCAGGTTAAGATTTAGGTGTATACCTTTGCATTGTCAAAATCAAACAGAGTAATGACTTCATAAATAAACTATGCATTTTATATGGCTATTATTTTTAATAGGGACATAAAAAGCAAAAAATAAAATGCAATATTGACATTAATAATATGGTTATTGGACGCTACACGATGTGAATCGAGTAGCGTTTTTTATTGTATGACGGGCATGCTATACATCTGTGGTGAAAGTCCACCTGGGGCGTAGTCACCGACGAACCCTATAGCGACTCGCAAGTTTCATGTGGTGACGCATGGGAGAGAAGAAGCGATAGCGAAATCGTGGCTTGACGAACAGAAATCAGATACTAAGGCGTATCAAGCGGACAAGTTGGCAATAGACAACAAAGTTCCCAAAGGTGACCGTAACCTTGATGCGTAAATCTGGCGAGTAAACGATGAAAGATGTATGGCTTATCCCGTGAGGTCTCGGCAGTCCTGTCAAGGATAGTAACAACGAATGCCGAGAAGTCAGCAGAGGCCGAAGTAGCCGACTTCGTGCAAGTCAAGGCGAAGGGCCGAATAATTTGTGACGTTAATCGAAAATGTATGTTCCCGAGCGATAGCCGACAACAATAGGAGCCGAAACGTAAATGAGGCGGAATAGATGGAGGTAGGCACAAGAAGCGAAGGAAGCGGAAATTAAGAAAGACGGAAGATGAGACTAATTGAACAGATACTGACCAAGAGCAATGTTCGCGTAGCATTGGAACGAGTAATCTCGAACAAAGGCGCGCCAGGAATAGACGGCATGTCCTTAGAGGAGCTACGAGCCTATATGAACACGAATTGGGAGAGTATCAAGCAGTCAATCCTTGCGCGCGAGTATCGCCCCAAGCCTGTAAGACGAGTGGAGATACCCAAGCCCAACGGAGGCGTTCGTAAACTTGGCATCCCGAGTGTAGTTGACAGAGTTATCCAACAATCCATTGTTCAAGTTCTAACGCCGATATTTGAGTCGGAGTTTCAAGAGAACAGCTATGGTTTTCGCCCTCAGCGGAGCTGTGAGCAAGCCGTGCTGAAACTGTTGGAGTACGTCAATGACGGCTGCGAGTGGATAGTGGACATAGACTTGGAGAAATTCTTTGACAACGTTCCGCAAGACAAGCTCATGAGCTATGTCGGCAGAGTAATCCGTGACCCCGACTCCGAGAGCCTTATACGCAAGTATTTGAAATCGGGAGTAATGGATAACGGCATATACTCAGCCACGGAAGTTGGAACGCCGCAAGGAGGAAACCTATCGCCATTGTTGAGCAATATAATGCTCAACGAGCTGGACAAGGAACTTGTGCGACGTGGGCTGAACTGGGTTCGCTATGCCGACGACTGCGTGATAGCAGTTCGCAGCAGTGTGAGCGCCAACCGAGTAATGCACACCATCACCCGATGGATAGAGCGTAAACTCGGGTTGAAAGTCAACGCCGAGAAGACCCATGTGTGCCGCCCGAGCAAACTGAAATACCTCGGATTTGGTTTCCACAAGAACCCAAAGACACAGACATGGGCTACAAGACCGCATGAAAGTTCGGTGACAAAATTTAAACGAACACTGAAGAAACTCTGCAAACGTTCCTGGAGTATCTCCATGACCAAGCGTATCACCAAGCTGAACCAAACAATCCGTGGCTGGATAAATTACTTTGCCATAGCCAACATGAAAGGCAAGATGGCGGAGATAGACGCCCATGTGCGGACAATGGTACGTAAAGTGGTATGGAAGCAATGGAAGACATCCCGAAAGCGTGCGTGGGGACTGCGGAAACTCGGCATTGACAACGACCTGGCAAAAGTCACCTCCTATTGTGGCGACCGCTACGAATGGGTGGTGCGCAGGACATGCGTTGTCAGAGCCATTTCCAAAGAAATCCTGCTACGCAGAGGATTAGTGAGCGTGCTTGACTACTACGAGATTAGACACTCTTTGAAAACAAATTAAACCGCCGTATGCCGAACGGCACGTACGGTGGTGTGAGAGGAAAGGGAGCGCAA
>CAMVKS010000110.1 GCA_947167995.1 uncultured Prevotellaceae bacterium | reverse complement strand
GGTAATCCTGACCACGACGCATCAGCTCTTCGGTAGAGACCTTGACCCATTGATTGTACTGGTTTACGTTATAAGCATTAGCTTCTAGCATCATAACTGATGCCAGCAGCATTATCAATATGGCATATAATTGCTTCTTAAACATTAGCGCAAAGTAAGGCAAGTAGTTTAAACTTATTGTCAGCAATAAGATGGATATCAGTATTATTCATTTAAAGCTAGCAAATTTAATAATAATATCCGAGAATGGCACATTCTTTTCAAAAAAATGCCATAATTGTGCAATCTATCACTTTTAAATTACTTTCACCTCTTTGGCTTATCAGTCAAGAAAAAGCTCTTGGTAGATGCGGTGGGTGGCTCCAGTATGGGTAGTGATGTAGTTGCTGGCGGCGTTACCGGCCAGTTTAAGAGCTTCTTTGTCACCAAGCAGACGATCGAGGATGTCGTTGCACTGAAAGACATCGCTGATGGCGAAAGCCCCTTCACACACAATGAGATCGAGTGCCTCGCGGAAGTTTTCGTAACGAGGTCCAAAGATGACAGGAATGCCATAGACAGCAGCCTCAGGAACATTGTGTATGCCTGAGCCGAATCCTCCACCCACATAGGCCACGTCGCCATAGCGATAAAGCGACGAGAGAATGCCAAAGCAGTCGATTATCATGCAGTCGAGCTGTGATGGGTCGTCGACCTGGTCAAGCTTGGTGTAGCGTGCCACAGGACGCTTAATGCGCGCCATCATCGCCTCAAGACGGTTCTCGTCAAACTCGTGCGGAGCGATGATGAGCTTCATCTCGGGATGCGAGTTGAAATAAGGGATGACGATGTCCTCATCGGGCTGCCAAGAGCTGCCCATCACCAGTGTGGGCTTGTCGCTGGCTGTCATAGCAGCTATCGCAGGAAACCGCTGAGCTTGCGCCTTGATTTGCAGCACGCGGTCGAGGCGAGTGTCGCCACACACTGTCACATTATCCACACCAATGCCGTTCAGCAGCTCGCGCGATTCTTCATCTTGAACGTAAAGGTGGGTGAAACAGTGCAGCATCTTGCGGAACATTCCGCCCCAGGGCTTAAAAAACGACTGATTGGGACGGAAGATTGTCGAAATTATATAGGTGGGCACATCGCGCTGCTTGAGCTGCTCAAGGAAGTTGCCCCAAAACTCGTACTTCACAAAGACAGCCATCTTGGGCTTGACCACATCGAGAAATTCCTTTACACGATGAGGCGTGTCGACGGGCATGTAGCACACGGCATCCACCTTGTCGTAGTTCTTGCGAACCTCGTAGCCACTTGGGGAATAGAATGAAAGCAGAATCTTGGCATCGGGCTGCTCCTCGCGGATTTTCTCGATGAGAGGCCTACCCTGCTCAAACTCGCCAAGCGATGCGGCATGAATCCAAATGTAGCCACCATCGGGGTCAAGAGTCTCTTTCAGATAGGATATCGTTCTTTTCTGGCCTTGAACAGTAAGCCGGGCTTTGTGATGCCATGGCGCTGCCAAGTGCATTCCCCAGCCTGTTGCGGCCATCGCAATGTTATACAGGAAATTCATTTAAAAATAGGATTAGTTATTAGAATTGTGGAGGCAGAGGAGAGTAATAATTGAGACGCTCCTTCTTTTTATATTTCCCCCACAAGGTGCTGTCAAGATAGAAACGCACTGCAAGCTCTTGCCAGAAGGCAGTGGCCTTGTCGGTTGCATGATATGATAATCGCGCGTTAATATTGATATAATCGGTGCTAAAAATTGTGGCAGACACAACAGTGCGGCTATAGAACTTGTAGCTGAAGAAATTTTGTCCCTGATAAAGCATTGAACCATATTTCTCGAAGAGAGGCATCTGACGCTTGCCGGCATAAATACTTTGTTGGACTGTTAGCCACTTCCAATTTCCAGTCACTAAGCCAAGGAATCCGGCCTGAGTGAGCCACTTATTCTCGGCAACTCGATCACGGTCGCAGGACAGCAACACTCCTGCCTCAACACGGATTGATGCATTCCACCACCAGTGAGTGTACAAGACTCGTGGATTGGCAATGAAATTATCGACCACACCTTCTCCTTCGGGTCTTGCGCCACTTCTTGCCAAGTGATTATAGGCAAAAGTAGAGGCTGCAATTATGTTGTTGTCACCAGCATTGGCAGTGTTGGAGTTGCGCCAACCTATGTCACCAAGCACCATGAAAGCTTCACGGTGATGCTTTGTCATGATTTGCCGCCAATCAAGCATTGCACTAACAAAAAAATGCGGTTTGGAGAGTGATATTGTGAGTCCATTGATATTGGGACTCATGCGGTTAACGGAGTCGCTGCACAGATAGAAGGGTAAAAAATTCCGCTCATTAGGAATCATACCCAACTTGAAGTCCAATCCCTTCTCACGGTTTTTGTATTGATAGTAGAGCGCTGGCACCACTTTGTAGCCATGCATGCGGTCATTCATGGGCTGATACCATGTTACGCCACCCATAATGCGATGGCGAGTGCTGTCCATCGACACACCAATCTGTGGCGTGATGCGGGTGAAGATATTAGTTTCGCTGGGAGTCTTGCTTTTCTCGACCTCCGAGTTCTTGAACACAGCGTTCATGTCGACGCTCCACTCGAGTTCTTGCGAACTTAGTGTGAATACCGACACCAATGCCATCAATATCACTACCAACGAGTTGCGCACGTCTGTCTTACTCTGTTACAGGTTTGATGTTTTCAATACCTCTCTCAATTCGAGCAATGATTTCGTCTTTGCCCATGAGTTCGGCGATGTCAAACATGTGAGGACCCTTGCACTCACCCACTACTGTGAGACGGAAGGCGTTCATCACGTTGCCCATGTGGAGTTCATTCTCCTTAATCCATCCGAGCACGATTTCCTCGGCGTTGGCGCTGGCCATGTCATCAATGTCCTTGATTACCTCGATGAGGCGACGCATAGTCTCGGGAGTGTCCTCTTTCCAGCGTTTTTTGATGTCCTTGGGAGCATACTCGGTAGGAGCCTGGAAGAAGAACTTGGCATTGTCCCAAATGTCGCCCACGAAGCTGATGCGGCTCTTAATCATGCCCACAGCGTGGGTGATATACTCGTCGTTGAACTGCGAGGCGTCAATGCCATGCTTTGCAAGCTCAGGTTTGAAAAGCTCGGCAAGCTTGGCATCGTCCATATTGATGAGGTACTCGTGATTGAACCACTTGCCCTTCTCAAAGTCGAACTTAGCGCCCTTCTTTGAGCAGTGGTCAAACGAGAACTCCTTGATGAGCTCGTCCATCGAGAAAATCTCCTGTTCGGTGCCAGGATTCCAGCCCAGCAAAGCAAGGAAATTGACAACAGCCTGTGGCAGATAGCCACGCTCACGGTATCCGCTGCTGATGTCGCCACTCACTGGGTCGTGCCACTCGAGTGGGAACACCGGGAAGCCCAAGCGGTCGCCATCGCGCTTGCTGAGCTTGCCCTTTCCGTCGGGCTTGAGAAGCAGAGGCAGATGCACGAACTGAGGCATTGAGTCCTTCCAGCCAAAAGCCTCGTAAAGCAGAACGTGCAATGGCGCGCTGGGCAGCCACTCCTCGCCACGAATCACGTGCGACACCTCCATCAGGTGGTCGTCGACGATGTTTGCCAAGTGATATGTTGGCAGGTCATCGGCACTCTTGTAAAGCACCTTGTCGTCTACTACCGAACTGTTGACAGTCACCTCGCCACGAATCAGGTCATTTACCTTAACCTCCTGGTTGGGTTCAATAAGGATGCGAACCACATATTTCTCACCAGCTGCAATCAAGCGGTCAACCTCCTCTTTGGGGAGAGAGAGCGAGTTGCGCATCATGCCACGTGTCTTGGCGTCGTACTGGAAATTGGCTATTTCTTTGCGCTTAGCATCGAGTTCCTCGAGGGTGTCGAAAGCGATATAGGCCTTGCCATCATCGAGCAACTGCTTCACATAGCGGCGGTAGATGTCACGACGCTCGCTCTGCTTGTAAGGACCGTAATTGCCGCCCTCACGCACTCCTTCGTCAATCTCGATGCCCAGCCATTGCAGAGCCTCATTGATGTAATCCTCGGCACCAGGCACAAAGCGGTTGCTGTCGGTATCCTCGATGCGAAGAATCATCGTGCCGCCATTCTGACGGGCAAAGAGATAGTTAAACAATGCTGTTCTCACGCCGCCAATGTGCAGCGGTCCAGTGGGTGATGGGGCAAAACGCACCCTTACTTTTTTATCCATATATATGTAGATTTATTTGGTTTTCAGAAATCGAGTGCAAAGGTAGTGATTTTTTCAGAGAAAAGTATAAAAGGTACAATAAAATGTAATATCACAGAATTGTCTTTGCCGAAACAGAAAAAATGCTTACTTTTGCGGTCGATTTTGAAATTAAAGAAATTTTTCAACAATTAAAATAACAAGTTTAAGTATGA
>CAMVKS010000109.1 GCA_947167995.1 uncultured Prevotellaceae bacterium | reverse complement strand
GGTATCGCCCGCACAGGTAAGATGCTCTGCTCGATGCACGACGGCATCCGCCCCGACATCGTAATCCTGGGCAAGGCCCTGGGTGGTGGTGTTCTTCCCGTTTCGGCTTGCCTTGCCGACGATGACATCATGCTCAACATCAAGCCTGGTGAGCACGGCTCTACATTCGGTGGCTTCCCACTGGCAGCACGCGTGGCTATCGAAGCCCTCAAGGTTGTTAAGGACGAGAAACTCACTCAAAATGCCGAGAAGATGGGTAAGATCTTCCGCGAGGAAATCAAGAAAATCAACTCGCCATTCATCGTTCAGGTGCGCGGACGCGGCTTGCTCAACGCCATCGTCACCACCCCAATCAAGGGCAAGACTGCTTGGGACATCTGCCTCAAGTTGCGTGACAACGGTCTGCTGGCTAAGCCCACCCACGACCACATCATCCGCTTCGCTCCTCCCTTGTGCATCAACAAGGAGGAAATCCTCAAGGCTGTCGCCATCATCAAGAAGACCTTCGAGGAAATGTCGAAGTAACCAGATTCTCTAATCTATCACAGAATAAACAGGGTGCCCTCATGGGGGGGCACCCTGTGTTGTCTTGTCCTACTGCCACTACCCTACTGTGCGGCTCTACAGATACTTGTCCCCAAAGTGGGTGTTGGCCTCAATTACATAGTTCTTGATTTTCTGCTCCTCGTTCTTGGGCACTATGAGCAGGGCATCGGGAGTGTCGGCCACGATATATCCGTTCAGCCCCGACACCACCATGAGCTTGTCGCCCTGAGCAGCTATCACGTTGTTGTTGCTCTCAAAGGCAAGAACGCGGGTGTTAGGTGTCACGTTGCCGTCACGGTTCTTGGGAGAGTTGTCATACAGCGAACCCCATGTTCCCAAGTCGCTCCAGCCAAAATCAACTTTCTCGACAAACACGTTTGACGACTTCTCCATGACAGCATAGTCGATAGAGATGTTGGGGCAGGAAGAATAGTTGGCATTGATGTACTCCTGCTCCTGCGGCGTGCCATAGAAGAGGTTGGCGTGGTCAAAGACGTCGGCAATTTCAGGCGCATGGGCCCTCATGGCGCTGATGATGGTGTCCACGCCCCAGAAGAACATTCCCGAGTTCCAGAAGAACTCGCCGCTCTCGAGGAACACATTGGCAAGTTCCTTGTCAGGCTTCTCGGTGAAGGTCTTCACCTTAGAGAAATATTCGTCGACTCGTGTGTCTTCCTGAATGTAGCCATAGCCAGTCTCGGGCCTGTTGGGCTTTACTCCAAAGGTGACGATGGCGTCGTTTTTCTCTATAAACTCGAAGGCTCGCCTCACGCACTGCTTGAACACCTCGTGATTGAGGATGAGGTGGTCGCTGGGAGCTACCATTATCTTGGCATTGGGGTTGATCGACTTGATGTGCCACGCAGCCCAGGCATTGCAGGGAGCGGTGTTGCGCCGGGCTGGCTCGAGCAATATCTGCTTGGGGTCAATCGCCGGCAGCTGCTCGCGTATGATAGAAGCATATCTCTCGTTGGTCAGGATGATGACATTCTCGGTTGGCACTATTCCTTCAAGACGCTCCACCGTGAGCTGCAAAAGGCTGCGCCCCGTACCCAAGAAATCAATAAACTGTTTAGGCTTTGCCTGCCTACTATAAGGCCAGAATCGGCTGCCCACACCACCACACATTATAACACAAAATCTATTTTCGTTCATTTTCCTTTGATAAATAAGTTCAATGCGTAAAGATAGACATTATATCACAACTGACAAAGAAAAAACACTAAAATCTTTGTTCTTTTTGTTGCTTTTAGGTTTTATTACTAATTTTGCAGTTTGAGAAAAATATTCAAGCTCAGGTGTGCTGCCTGAACTTGAGTTAACGATGAATTATGAACGACGAATTTGACATACGCCAAGAGCGCTCGCAAGGCGACAGGGACTTTGAGAAAGCCCTGCGGCCGGCACGATTCAGCGACTTTGCAGGACAGGAAGGTATCATCAACAACCTCAAGGTGTTTGTCGCCGCCGCACGCAAGCGTGGCGAGGCGCTGGACCACACCTTGTTTTACGGACCTCCAGGATTGGGAAAGACCACTCTCTCAAGCATCATCGCCAACGAGATGGGAGTGGGTTTCAAAGTCACCAGCGGACCAGTACTCGACAAGCCTGGCGACCTGGCAGGACTGCTCACCTCGCTCGAAGAGAACGACGTGCTATTCATCGACGAGATTCACCGCCTCAGCCCCGTCGTGGAGGAATATCTCTACTCGGCGATGGAGGACTACCGCATCGACATCATGATCGACAAGGGACCCGGAGCGCGCTCGGTGCAGCTCACTCTCTCGCCGTTCACTCTCATTGGAGCCACCACACGCAGCGGCCTGCTCACGGCACCACTCAGAGCACGCTTCGGCATCAACTGCCATCTTGAGTATTACGGTCATGAGACGCTCGAAGGCATCATCAACCGCTCGGCAAGGCTGCTGGACGTGCCCATCGACGACGATGCCGCCAGGGAGATTGCCCTGCGCAGCCGTGGCACACCACGTGTGGCCAACTCGCTGCTGCGCCGCGTGCGCGACTTCGCACAGGTGAAAGGCAGCGGGAAAATCGACAGTGCTATAGCACAATATGCCCTCGAAGCACTGAACATCGACACCTACGGCCTGGACGAGGTAGACCACAAGCTGCTCACCACCATCATCGACAAGTTTGGTGGGGGACCTGTTGGACTCTCGACTCTTGCAGCCGCCCTCAACGAGGACGCGGGCACCATCGAGGAGGTATATGAGCCATTCCTCATCAAGGAAGGATTCATCAAGCGCACTCCGCGCGGTCGCGTGGCCACCGACCTGGCCTTCCGTCACCTCAAGATTGACCGCCCTGCCGACAGCAGTGGACAAGCCTCTCTCTTCTGAGCGCACTCCATTGCAGTGTGACAATCAACACAAACCAATCAATAAAAACAACAAATTAAAGGATGGCAAATTTAAAGTCTTTAGCTAAAGACACCGTTATATATGGAATGACGGGCATGGTGAGCCGCTTCTTGAACTACCTGCTCGTGCCACTCTACACCGCCAAGATCAGCGCCGCCTCGGGAGGATATGGCATTATCACCAACATCTATGGATATGTGGCGCTCATAATCATCATTCTCACCTTTGGCATGGAGACCACGTTCTTCCGCTTCTCCAACAAGGACGAAGAGGACCCAAAGGCCGTGATCTCGACATCGCTCATGGCAGTGACTGGAGTGTCGGCGCTGTTTGTGCTGCTCATCTTCCTGGCACTGCCGTGGCTGGCTCCGGCGATGGGCTATGGCGACCACCCAAGCTACATCTGGGTGATGGCGATAGTGGTAGCACTCGATGCAGTGCAGTCAATACTCTATGCCTATCTGCGTTATCAGCACAGGCCACTCAAGTTTGCATCGCTCAAGTTTGCATTCATCATTCTCAACATCCTCCTCAACGTGCTGTATTTCGTCTGGCTCCCCGACCTTTACAAGAGCTACCCCGAGATGATAGGCAAGATCTATGACCCCACGGTGGGCGTGGGCTATGCCTTCTACCTCAACCTCGTGTGCACAGGACTGGTGACACTGCTCTTCTGGAAGGAGCTCGTGGGCATCAAGTACCGGGTGGACTGGGCGCTGCTCAAGCGCATGCTCAGCTACACATGGCCACTGCTGCTGCTTGGCATCGTGGGGATATTGAACCAGACAGCCGACAAAATACTCTACCCCTACATCGACCCCAGCCCCAACGGCAAGGTGCAGTTGGGCATCTATGGCGCCGCATGCAAGATAGCGATGATCATGGCGATTATCACCAATGCTTTCCGATGGGCCTACGAGCCATTTGTCTTCGGCAAGAGTCGCGACAAGGACAACCGTGAGGCCTATGCCGCAGCAATGAAATATTTCATCGTGTTCACATGCCTCGCATTCTTGATGGTGATGGCGTGGATGGACCTGCTGAAGTATATCATCGGTCACGACTACTGGGAGGGCTTGAAGGTGGTGCCCATTGTGATGGCGGCCGAGATCATGATGGGAATCTACTTCAACCTGTCGTTCTGGTACAAGCTCACCGACAAGACCATCTGGGGAGCTGTGTTCTCATTCATTGGGTGCGCTGTGCTGGTGGCCATCAACTTCATATTTGTGCCACACTATGGCTACATGGCATGCGCTTGGGGAGGCTTTGTGGGATATGGCATCTCGATGGTGCTGTGCTACATCGTGGGGCGCAAGTACTACCCCATCGACTACCCGCTCAAGGACATCGCTGTCTATGTCTTGCTCACGGCGGCTATTTTCGCCGTTTACAGCTTTGTCGACTTGGGAAGCAGCTGGCTCAACATCACCTTCCGCACAGCATTGCTGCTCGTGTTCTTTGCGGTGATGGTGAAGATGGAGCATCTCGCACCCATGCTCAAGCGGCTGCCAGTGATTGGGAAG
>CAMVKS010000108.1 GCA_947167995.1 uncultured Prevotellaceae bacterium | reverse complement strand
GTGAGCAGGCTTTTCGACGAACTCAGTTCGCAACTTTTTGAATGAACCATGAGGCTTGTTTCGTCACCTTCTTGTGTCGTGTTGTGATAATAATAATAAAGATAATAATAAAGAATCACTTGAGAATAGATTTTAGTTATATTTTGTTGCTTATGTTGAGGATTATTGGTATTTTTGTTGGATTTTTTTAAAAAAGTATGTTCTTATGAAAAAGTTTTTCTTACTGATATTAATCTTAAGCATGTCGGTAGCCATAATGGCAAGCGACAAACTCACAGCGCCAACACAGGCATTTCTTGAGCAGCTAACAAGTGCGATAGACAACGATAATCCATCGTTGGCGAAGCCACAGTCGATAAACGGCATGGAGTGTGTGGACTGCTACATCTTCCTGAAAGAGGCCTCGTTGACCGAGATTGAAAAAGCGGGAGCCACAGTCACCGGGAGGTATAACGGCTTTGTGACGGCGCAAGTCCCTGTCGACAAGATTGAGCAGATAGCTCGCCTGAGTTCGGTTTCTCAGGTGGCGATAGCGCGCAACATGCGGCATTTCACCGACGAGGCGTGCGGCGTGGTCCATGCCGACATGGTGTGGGAAGGACTCAACAATGGTTTGACAGGCAATTTCACCGGCAAGGACGTGGTGATAGGTATCATTGACGATGGTATAGAGTTCAACCACCGGGCATTTGTCGATGACGACGGCAATTCGCGTGTGAAAGCCATCTATAAGCCTAATGAGACCAACGCCAGCACTGGCGGAGTGAAAACCTCGATTGATGGGGTGGAGCTTCCAGGTTACGCCTATATAACCCCCGAGGCCATCTCGGCACAAACTACCGACAACACCAATGCCGACCATGGCACCCACACCGCAGGGTGTGCCGGAGCGTCAAGGGTGGGAGTCTATTCGGGTATGGCACCGGAGTGTGACTTGGTGCTGTGCGGCTTGGGTAACAACCTGACCGATGCCGCAATACTCAATGCCGCTAATTTCATTGGGCACTATGCGCAGAGTGTGGGCAAGCCCTGCGTTATCAGCATCAGTTTGGGTAGCGACATAGGTCCGCACGACGGCATGAACGGCATCTGCCTCGGTTTTGACGAGGTAGCCGAGAGGTATGGTGCTATAATCCTTCTCGCGGCAGGCAATGAGGCCGATGCCACAGGCTATGCCACCAAGACCCTCGAGAGTGACGACGACGCCATGGCGGTGGTGCACGCTCCCACGAGCGGCTCCACGCTCTATGGAAACTGCGACATCTGGAACAGCACGAGCGACGAGCTCAAAGTGGAAGTGGTGGTGTTGAATCCCAATGGCGGAGTGAAATACCGCAGCATCCCCATGTCTAACGGCACAATCAACGCCGCATCGATGGGCTTGGACGGCTCTAACATCTCAATCAGTGGCGCTGTGGATCAGAACAACAACCGCTATAACCTGTATATCACCAGCAAAGTCTATACCTACGCCACCTCGGGCACAGGCAACCACCGGGTGGCTTATATCATCACAGGAAAAGCTGGAAATGTGATAAACGTCTTTACCGACAACTATGGCACTGAGCTCGCTTCCACTGGCTACAGCGTGGCAGGAACACCCATCTCGTTGGGAACTTCGGAAGGCTCTTTCAGCGATGATGTAACGGCAAGGAAGGTCATCAGCGTGGGTGCGATGGCGTCGCGCTCCACCTCCAACGGCTCTTACAGCCAGGGTGATATAGCCTATTTCTCGAGCTACGGCACCGACTATAACGGCACCGACCATCCTTTCATCACCGCACCAGGGCACTATGTGATTGCGCCCATCAACAGGTATTGCAAGCAGAGCGGAGTCTATTCGATCTCTTATAATGGTCACACCGACTATTGGGACCAGAAGAGCGGCACTTCGATGGCTACTCCCATCACCGCCGGTGTAGTGGCACTGCTGCTGCAAGCCGACCCCACGCTCAATGTCGAGGAGGTGAAGCATGCTCTCATGAGCACAGCCACTGCCTATATCAATCCCCAGAGCCCTCCCAAGCAGCGCGGCTACGGCATTGTCAATGCTATGGACGGCATCGCTTATGTTCTTGAGAATAGCACTAAGCCCAAGGTGTTTGTCTCGCCTGCATCGCTCAACTTTGAGACCTGGGTGGGCGACACTTGCGCCAGCACCATCAATGTGAAGGGCAAGAACCTGCTGGGAGATATCACCATCACATCAAGTGACAACGCTTTCATCGTTGCTCCATCCACCATTACTCCCTCACAAGCCGAGGAAGGTGTGGACGTGACCATAGGCTACGTGCCCATCAACTCTGGCAACCACGTTGCCACGATCACTATCTTCGGCGATGGCGTGGAGAGCAAAACTATTGAGGTGAGCGGTGTGGCTAAGGACAAGATTCCAGTTCTCAATATCAGTCCGGGTAAGTTGAATTTCTCGACAAGTCTGACAACGACTTCTACTAAGGTTATTGAACTCTCGGGGATGTTTGTGAACGATGATGTAACTATCACGCTCGACGATGAAAATGGCGTGTTCACAGTTTCACCTTCGGTAATCCCCGCTGGCAGCATCACCGAGAATGAGCCAGTGCTGGTGGAGGTGACCTTCACCCCCTCGGGCGAGGGCAACTTCAAGGGCCGTATCACCCTTGACTGTCAAGGCATGGAGAGCAAGATTGTGATGTTGAACGCCCAGGCAAGCGACTATGCCACAGCAAGCAGCGAGTTCCTTGATATTGCCAAGTATGTGACCGTGGATGCTGCGGGGTGGAACAGCAGCGACATTCCAAGTCTGTACAAGTACAATGAGTACCCCGACCAGGGTTGTGGATGGCTCACGGTGTCTAACTATGGAGTTGTCAAAGCCGATGATACACAGAACTGGTTCACAAACTCGATTATAAAAACCTACGAGACCACTTGGGGCAGCAACGACATCTTCCTTGGCAGTGAGAGCTACTTTGGCGACGCCACCAGCTATGCCGCCAATTTCAATGGCAATTATCAGCGGTTCTATGTCACCAATTGCTCTCAGGTTAAGCAGTTTGGCTACCATCGCAACGTGAGCAACTACCCGTTGAAGATGAACATCTATGAGTGCACCGTGGGTGCCGATGGCACACTCACCGCTGGAACTACTGCCATAGACACTCAGAAGAGCACCGTCAACGGACTGCAGGTTGTGGCATCGAGCGAACTTGACCCCAACAAGGTCTACAAAGTGGAAATCTACAACAACTACTCTTACATCTATGAGATAGGCTTCCGCACTCCATTGCAAGGCTTGGATGTGCCTGTCGCTACCGAGGCCACCAACGTTACCGGCAACTCCTTCGTTGCCCGCTGGGAGCCATGCTACGGTGCGACGAGCTACACCTTGCGCGTTACGCCCAAACCTGAGCCAGCACTGCTGTTGACAGAGACATTCGCCAAGTTCACAAGTGAGAATAACTCCAACATTGGCCCTTACCTTGACAACTACATGGACAACCCGGGGTGGACAGGCCACATAGTCTATACCTACAAGGGAGGCATTCTCATGGCGACAACCAGCGCCAATGGTTATATCATCAGTCCAGAGCTTGACCTCTCAACGAGCTTTGGCAAGGTGACCGTGAAGCTCAATGCCAAGACCTACGGTAACACAACAAACGCAGGTCTCAAGGTTTCCTGCGGCAATGCTTCGCAAGAATTGACGCTGCCCGGCAACACCGAGAGTGAGTACATTGTGGTGCTTGACTGCGACGAGGCTGCACGCCAGCAAATCACTATCGAGACAACCGCCAAGAAACGCTTGATAATCACTCACCTCGATATCTATTCGGGTGACTATACCGCCATCGAGTCGCGTTCTTACCCTAATGAGTTCTTGGTGACGGGCATTACCGACAACAAGTACAACGTGACAGGTTTGTTGCCAAATGCGGTTTATCGATATGATGTCATGGCTGCTTACGGCGACATGCTGAGCAACTGGTCTAATCAGATTTTGGTTACCACGCTCGAAGGCGTCACCCCGATTGTGGGCGATGTGAACTGCGACGGTGATGTCACGGCTGTTGATATCACCTGCCTCTACAACTACCTGCTCAACGGTGACGATACCTATCTCGCCACCAGCGACGTGAACGGCGACGGAGAGATTACCGCAGTAGATATCACCATAATATACAGTATCTTGTTAGGGGCAGAATGATAGCGAGGACTGGTCTTGTAGTGACTATAGTCTCCTCATGGTGCCCTTGCCGCGGGATGGGCGCTTCGCTTAAAATTTGATTAAAATTGAGTCGAGTTTCAATGCCCTTTGGGCACCGCACACCACGCTTCGCGTGACTTGTGCTTTGAAATATCCTCGAGCTAAAGGTTCATTTAAAATTTCATGGTCGCTCATTTTATTCAAAAAGTTGCGAACAGAGTTCGTCGAAAAGCCTGCTCACGCAGGAAAAATAAGAACTCCCGAGCTTGCGAGGCTTTTTGACACCGAGAGGTGCAGCTTTTCGAGATTATTCCGGAGCCTACGCAATCTGTCCCGGCCTCATGGTTCATTCAAAAAGTTGCGAACTGAGTTCGTCGAAAAGCCTGCTCACGCAGGAAAAAAATAAATTCCGAGCTTGCGAGGCTTTTTGACACCGAGAGGTGCAGCTTTTCGAGATTATTCCGGAGCCTACGCAATCTGTCCCGGCCTCTTGGTTCATTCAAAAAGTTGCGAACAGAGTTCGTCAAAAAGCCTGCTCACGCAGGAAAAAAATAAATTCCGAGCTTGCGAGGCTTTTTGACACCGAGAGGTGCAGCTTTTCGAGATTATTCCGGAGCCTACGCAATCTGTCCCGGCCTC
>CAMVKS010000107.1 GCA_947167995.1 uncultured Prevotellaceae bacterium | reverse complement strand
ACAAATGCTATCATTGCGAACAGGAAGAACATCATAATGATAGCAATCCATTGTTTCTTTTTTTGTGCCATTGTATTTTTGTTTAAAGTTACTATTTTATTTTATATCCTCATTTTCAATATTCTCTAGCTCCGAATATGTCGGTGCCAATTCGCACGAGGGTTGCTCCGTGTTGCACTGCTATGTGCCAGTCTTCGCTCATGCCCATGCTAATCTGCTTGAAGGCATCGTTGCTGGCAAAATACTTGTCACGTAGGGTGAGGAAAGTGTTGTGGACCTGTTCAAACTCGCTTGCAACCTGTTCCATGTTGTCGGTAAACGTTGCCATGGCCATCACTCCGGCGATGGTGACGTTGCTCAGGTCGTTAAATGCGCCTTCGGCTGCAGCCTGTAGCACTTCGTCGATGGTGAATCCGCTCTTGGTCTGCTCTTTGGCAACATGAAGTTGAAGCAAAACCTTAACGTGGCGGTCAATCCTTGCGGCCTCCTTGTTGACAAGTTGAAGTAATTCTATAGAATCAATGCTTTGAATGACTGATGCCCAAGGCATTATCATGCGCACTTTGTTCTTCTGCAAGTGACCGATAAAATGCCACTCAATGTCGCTTGGCATTTGAGGTGCTTTGGCGGCTAATTCTTGTGCGCGGTTCTCTCCGAAGATGCGCTGACCTGCATCGTAGGCCTCCATTACTTTCTCCACGGGGTGGAATTTTGACACTGCTACTAATTTTACGTTATTTGGCAGCTGTGCGGTGATTCGCTGTAGGTTCTGAGCGATTGACATTTGTGTAGTAAGGCGTTTACAGTTTATTATTCCTCTTTTTTGTTTTCTTTATCGGCGAGAGTCTCAGTGAGATTGGCGGCAAAGACGTCCATGATTGGGGTCTCATTGATGCCTGCTATTTCGTAGTCGAAAGCAACGCCGCGCATGTTCGCAAGAAAAATGTCAAGAGCCTGTTTGAAGTCTGAGGCCTGAACAAGCGAGTTGCTTGCGGTACGCTTCTCGGCTGCAGTCTTCTCGTCGATGGTTATCATGTTGATTTTCACCTTGTACCAGCGGTCGCCGCCTTCGTGGAAAAAGATGTCGTCAAATTTCACTTTCTTTACTGCTGTCACTGCAAACTCGCCAGTTGTCGCGAATGGACGCATCTCATCTGTTATGCGTGCCTCAGCCTCGGTAAATGACAGGGCATCAACAAGATAAGGTTCGGTAACAGTCTTCTGCGCACCAGTCTCAAGGGTGCGGTCATATTTTACTTTACATTCAAAATAGGTTGCCATATTGCTTTTTATGTTATTTGGTTGAAAACTACTTGTTTGTGATAATAATGCTCATAAAAGCAGCCACAAAGGTACAAAATAATGCCGAGAAATAACCCAAACTGGGAAATATTTGTTATTTTTGCACAAAATTAGTGCAAGGCGAATGAAGTCCAAACTTGTTTGAGACTTCTGAGCCGCAGCCTAATTTATCCAAAATTAGTGCAAGGCAAATGAAATGCAAACTTGTTTGAGACTTCTGAGCCGCCGCCTAATTTATCTAAAATTAGTGCAAGGAGAATGAAATCCAAACTCGTATGTGATTTCTGAACCGCCGCCTAATTTATCAAAAGTTTCTTCGATTGGAATACTATGAGTGATTTTTACAAGACGTTGAAGGGTGTGTCGCAAGGCATCTACAAGGAAAAGATGAGCAAGTTCATCGCTATCGCTCAACCGGCGCAGAGTGCCGAGGAGGCTAAAGCGCTGATAAAGCAGATTGCCAACAAATATCACGATGCGCGTCACTGCTGCTGGGCCTACATGATGGGCACCGAACGCGATGAATATCTCTCGAGCGACAACGGTGAGCCAAGCGGAACCGCCGGGAAACCCATCTTGGGACAAATCAACTCATTTGGGCTTACCAATGTTGTAATTGCTGTGGTGCGCTATTTTGGAGGCATAAAGCTGGGCACATCAGGACTCATAGTTGCCTATCGGGAGGCTGCAAAAACTGCAATCGAGGCAGGCGAGATTCTCGAGTGTCATGAGCAGGCTACCATATCTTTCACATTTCCTTATCTTGCCATGAACGATGTGATGAAACTTGTGAAAAGCGGTGAGCTAAAAGTGCTTGACCAGCAATTTGACAACGTGTGCTCCATGACCGTGCAGACCGATGCCGACAAGCTGCCGCCATTGCGCGACCGTCTCTTGGGATTGGATGGGGTATCTATAATCGATTAGTCCAAAACCAAAGGCTTTTCACCGATATTTTTTCTGGTTCTTTTTTAAATTAGAACATATAAGCTGCTGTGATTGTCCAGTAGTTGTCTTTGCCTTTTACAGGAGTAGAGTCTACATCCTTTCCTATATATTCGAATGCTTTGGTGATGCCAATTCCGTAGTTGGCATGAATTTGTATCTTTCTGAAAAGCTCGGCGCCAAAACCCACGTTCCACGATGTGTTCCATTTGCGTGTCTTGAAATCGCCCTTGTCGGTATCGCCAAGTAGCAACGAGAAGTCGGGACCGGTAGTTACAAATGGTGCAATCACTTTGCACAGCACAGGTATCTGTAGCTTGTACTTCACATTTACAGGAATGTCGAGGTAGTCGCGTTTGAGTTTGGTGCCTTCAAGATATAGCTCGTTCTCTCGATGGGTATACATTACCGATGCGTCAAGTCCGAGTCCAACCACTGGCAATCCGGCTTCTATCATCAGTCCTCCAGTGAATCCCGCTCTGTTGTCTTTGCTCACGATATCTTTGTCCCATTTGAGTTCGTTGATGGTTAAGCCTCCTTTGATTCCAAACCTCACCTGTGCTTGTGACGTCAATGTGGCGGCGAAGCACAATACAAATATTATAGATGTTTTAGTGAAAAGTTTCATGATTTTCATGATTTGATTAATAATATTGTTGCAAAGTAAATGAAAAAAACCGAAAAACACAACTTTTTATGCATTGCTTTGTGCATGTTAATATTTTTTAGTTGTATCTTTGTGGCATCAATATTGGTAGAGATAATTCTGCACGAAAATTATGAAATTATGTTGAAATCAAGAAAAATCAAATTGGCACTTATACTGCTGATTGTGGCTGTTGTGTCTGTTCTGATAATACGCAATTGTGTCGATTTCCCCCAAAAAGGTTTTGTGACCAATAGCGGAGTGGTGTGGACTACCGAGTACCATATTACCTATCAGTCTCCAGTCGACCTCAACGACTCTATCCAGAAATTGCTCAAAGATATAGACAATAGCGTGTCGCCTTTCAACAAGCAATCGCTTGTGACTTCCATCAATCAAGGGAAAAGCGATCATGTCGATGCGTTTGTCAAGACCTTGTATGTAAAAGCCTCCGAAGTCAATCAGGCGAGTGGAGGACTCTACGACCCAACGGTGATGCCACTTGTTAACGCGTGGGGATTCGGATACAAGAATGGAAAACTGCCCACCAAAGAGCAACTCGACAGTATTCTTGAGTTTGTGGGTATGGCTCACACAAAACTTGATGGCGATAAGTTGTTGAAAGATGACCCTCGCGTGCAGTTTGACTTCAGCTCTATAGCCAAGGGAATGGCGTGCGACGAGATAGCATCGATGCTGAAGCGTAATAAGGTCAAGAACTATATGGTCGAGATTGGAGGGGAAGTGGTCACTGGTGGCGTGAACGACAGGGGAGAGCAATGGCATGTGTCGGTCGATCTTCCAGTAGCCGACGCCGATGCCGGACCAGTACATTCCAATGCCGTCTTGCTGCAACTCAGCAACCTTGCAGTGGCAACCAGCGGCAGTTATCGCAAGTTCAAGGAGGTTGACGGAAAGAAAGTGAGCCATATAGTCAACCCCAAGACTGGCAGCAGCGAAACTTCCACCTTGTTGAGTGTGTCGATAGTGGCAAGCGACTGCATGAGTGCCGACGCCTGGGCAACAGCTTGCATGGCAATGGGACTTGAAGTTACCCAGCAGATGATGGAGGCTAACACCGCCCTCGGCGTGATGACAATCAGCACCAACGACGAAGGCGATTTCGTGGTCTGGTCAAACAAGCGCTTCGCCGACCTGATTATTCAAGAAAATAAATAGGGACCTTTATGTATTATAAACACAAGGCTTCCCACAGTGTGTCGTGAGGCACTGGTGCTGTGACATCGATTTCCTGTTTCGACACAGGATGTATAAACTGGATGCGGTGAGACTGCAGCGAGATGCCACCGTCGGGATTGCTGCGTGGTGCGCCATATTTGAGGTCCCCCTTGATGGGGCAGCCCAGGTGGGCGAGCTGGGCGCGGATTTGATGCTTGCGCCCCGTGAGTAGTTCTATTTCAAGCAGGTAATAGTTGTTGCTCTGGCTGATGATGCGGTATTTCAGCACTGCTTTTTGTGCACCTTTTGTGCCTTCTCTCACTACATGAGTCTTGTTGTTTTTTTCAACCGAAATTAGATAATCGGTAAGGGTATCCTCATCTTTGGGCGGGCGGTTCTTGACAATGGCCCAGTAGGTCTTGTGAACTTCACCACGACGGAAGAGCTCGTTCATGCGCGACAATCCCTTGCTGGTTCGGGCAAATACCACGAGCCCGCTTGTTGGTCGGTCAATGCGGTGTGTGACACCGCAGAACACATTTCCAGGCTTGTTGTACTTTACCTTTATCCACTGCTTGAGAGTCTCGACAAGTGGTTCGTCACCAGTGCGGTCGCCCTGTACAATCTCGCCGCATGCCTTGTTGACGATAATGATGTGATTGTCTTCGTAAACTACTTCCATGATTGATATGATGTTATCGATGGGGCAAAGATAAAAAAATATAACGACAGTGGCAACAATCCCAAGAATTAGATGGCTAAAAGCTTTTAGAAGAGGACTTTTAATGTTAATGAGCGTTAAATTTGACTGACTTTATTTCTTGTCTCCAGTTTTGGTATTAAATTTGCACCCGCTTTAACCAAAACATACTGGGGCTGACTTGGCTTTGACAGCGTGTTGAGGTGGTAAGTAAGCATGCAGAGTG
>CAMVKS010000106.1 GCA_947167995.1 uncultured Prevotellaceae bacterium | reverse complement strand
GTGCCGGGCCAGCTCTCGGCGGGCCAGCTTGCTACCTCAGTGCCGGGCCAGCTCTCGGCAGGCCAGCTTGCTACCTCGGTGCCGGGCCAGCTCTCGGCGGGCCAACTCTCTACGTTTGTCTCAGCTTTGCTTGCTAAAGCAACAAATGCCATTAAGCAAGCGGTAAATAAAATCTTTCTCATGACTGTGTTTGTTTTAAAAGTTGATAAAATTGATTGTCTTCTATTCCATATAAATTGATTGGGCCGAAGGTAATCAGGTATTTTAAAAAAAATGATGCCTCCCCCCAAAAATAGTTGTGTGTTTTGTTTGTTGTAATTCTATGCGATTAGAGGCAACTCAAAGCACAAAAAGGCAAAAAAACGCGTTTTTTTGAAAGAAATTATCGTTTTTTCGTGCATTTTTAAAACAAATTGCTTATATTTGCCACGAATAATAAGAAACAATACTTTTCTTTGATTTAATATCATTGAAGTAAAAACACATAAAAGTAAATTTTCTCATACTCTAAAATTCCACGGGAGCGATTTTGTGAAAAATCACTCCCGCATTTTTTAATGTTGCCCATTGGTTGTGGCGATGAGTAATTTTGCATTTAGACAGGAGTTCTCTCATGAGCGCTACAAGATATTTATTTGTTGTTTTATGCAACTGCGACAGAAACAATTAACCACATTAGTTACTTAAACATAAATAATATGTATAACAAAAACACCCATGGAAAACACCAACCAATTCTACAATCTTACTGAGAACGAGATGCTCGCCCTGTGGAAGCAGGTGCTGCATCTCGAGACACCACGTCGCGACTGCACGGTGGAGTGGGACGACGGCATCGATCTCGACGCACTGCTGCTCACGCACATCAAGCAGTGGTATGCGCAGTTGCTCAACACCGCTGCCATCCACCTGCTGCCCATTGATAATGTGGCGAGCGATGTGTCGTTAACTACCCGTGACGGCATTGTCGTCGCCACAGTTCCCGAGCAATGTGTGCGTCCCGTGGAGTGGAAGCTCGCCGAGTGGCGTCGCAGCGTGACTACATTCCTCGACCCATGCAGTCATGAGGCGATGCTGCAGCTCAACGAGTGGACGCGAGGCGGTGCTTGCAACCCCGCCATCATCGACTACGGTTTCCAGATGCTGATGATGAGCAGCACCAGCAGCACACCGCAACTCGAACTCGCCCGGTGCGTGGTGCGCCCTGCCGACGGCTCCTACCAGTTCCACAGCGACCTGCTCAGCACCATACCCACGTGGAACCAAAATCAAGACTATTGACTGTTAAGTGGGGAAAAATGACAGAAGATATCAGATTTATTCGCACTTAAGGTTCAAATCAGACTCATTGTGGTGGGTTAAGACCGACTGAATCATTGACGCAAACAAGGCAAAAAGCGTGGCAGAGCTCGGTGTGAGCGTGCCACGCTTTTTGGGGCTGGTGCTTCATCTGCATAGAAGCACTTCACAGATTTACCCATGATTGCAGCATTAAAAAAATGGAAAAACGGACAAAATAACGGCAAAAAACCTTGGAAAAACAGACAAAACACTATAATTTTGTCTTGAAAAAATGGCAAAATTATGATTAACAGAAAGATTGACAGATATTTAGTTAATTTCTTTAGTAAATCAAAAACCGCCCTGCTTATAACAGGAGCAAGGCAGGTGGGAAAAACGTTCTCAATCAGGCAATTTGGACAGTCACACTACGAATGCTTTTTTGAGTTGAACTTTGCCGACAATCCTTCGGCAGCCGCGGCAGTTGCTAAATCCTCCAATGCTAACGATGTGCTGATGAGATTGTCGTTGCTGTCAAACAAGCCTTTATTACCTGGCAAAACGCTAATATTCTTTGATGAAGTGCAAGAATGCCCTAACCTCATTACTGCTATAAAATTTCTTGTGGAAGATGGTCGCTTCCATTACATTTTGAGTGGATCATTATTAGGTGTTGACTTAGGCAACATACGCTCACTTCCTGTTGGTTACATGACAATTAAAGAAATGTTTCCGCTTGATTTTGACGAATTTATTAAAGCCTTGGGTGTAAGTGAAGAAATTATAGATTCCTTAGAATCAAGCTGGGAAAAAAAGCTTCCAGTAGATGATTTTGTTCACGACCGAATGATGCAGATTTTCAGGCTCTATCTAATAGTGGGAGGTATGCCTCAAGCAGTACAGACCTACCTCGACAGCAATAATCTGCGCCAAGTCATGGAAATTCAAGATTCGATAGTAGAGATGTACAAGAAAGACATCTCAAAATATGACTCTTCTCGAAAACTATATATCGAAGAACTGTTTGAATTAATAGCACCAGAACTAAATGCCAAGAACAAACGATTTGTGCTTAAGAGCCTTAACAAGAACGCCAAATACTCTCGCTTAGAGAATAGTTTCCTCTGGCTGAAAGATGCAGGAGTCGCTTTGCCTGTATATAATGTTGAAGAACCCAAAACACCTTTGATATTGTCACGTTCAAGAAATTTGTTTAAATTGTTCTTGTCGGATGTTGGGCTTCTTGCTAAGCAATATGCCGACGGGATTCAATTAAATATCATCAATGGTAATGACAATATCAATTATGGTGCTATTTTTGAGAACTTTGTGGCGCAAGAATTGCATGCACATGGTTTTCCTTTGTTCTACTTCAACAGCAAAAAGCAAGGAGAAATTGACTTCCTCATCGAGAAAGATGGCTCGGTTCTGCCCATAGAAGTGAAATCGGGCAAAGATTACGAGCGTCACCGCGCATTGAGAAACGTGCTCTCCAACCAAGACTATGACATAGACCAAGGCTTTGTCCTGTGCAACGCAAATGTAAGCCATGACAACAACATCTGCTATTTGCCAATCTACATGATAATGTTCTTACAGCGCGACAATCAGCCGCCAGTGACATTCTCCATAAATCTTGATGGATTGAAGTAGGATTGATACTGGCAACACTCCAACATGACACCCAAAAAGCGTGGCAGAGCTCGATGTGAGCGTGCCACGCTTTTTTGTTTTATGTGTTGTTCCTCCTCAAGTGGGAGGAGCTGTCACATGCTTGAGATTACTCTTGAGTGCTGTCCCACCAAACGGGGAGAGTGCAGATTTGGTCGCTGAGGTACCATAAGCCATCTTTGCCCGCAGGAATGTCGAAGGCTCCAGGAACCATTTCACCAATAGCCTCGAGATTGGCAGAATTGTAGTCCTTCTCATAGCTTGCCTGGTTCCAGCGACGTGGATACTTGCCTTGTGGGCAGTAGGTCCAGTAGCTGGCAGTGTTCTCATACATGAAAGGCTTGCTCCATCCCATGTAGAGGCTGGGGTCGTAGTCCATGCGTCGCATGTCGTTCCACTGCTCGGTGGTGAGGAACACTACAAACTGCTTCTGGGTCATAATCTTAGCCAGAGTGAGGTCGCCTGCAGTGCCAATAGCGTTGTTGAGGAAGTTGTCGATATCGGCCTGATTCATGGGAGTGAACGAAGGAATGCTAGCAAGCGAAGCATCGCCAGCTACCCACGTCTTGCACACGTCGTTAACGAAGTTGATGTGAGCGCGGATACCTTCTTTGTAGGCGTTGAAAGCCTCGCCCTTGTTGCCCTGGCGGAAGAGAACCTCGGCCTTGATGAAGCAGCACTCGGCATAAGAGCCAACAACTGTTGGGCTTGTGGGACGAGTCCAGAACACACCCGAGAGAGCGCTCTCGTCAAGAGCAGCACCCTTGTAGCTACGCCTGCGCATGAGCATGTCCTTGCCACCGCCGTAGCCGGTAGAACCTGACTGACCTTGCACGTAGAGGGTGTCGCCCTTGCGCTCAGCGTTCTTGGTGTCGCAAATCCAGCCAATCTTGTCGAAACTAACAGCATCGGCTTCCTTATCAGTAGCATTGCCATTCTTGTCATACATCTTGATAGCATAAGTTGATGGATAAGGGCCACCGTTGCTGATGATGTTGGTTGAGAGGTCAACACCCAGTGAGCGGCGCCACAGGCCATTGGGGCTCCACTTAACCTCGGCGGGAGTGGTTTCGCTCTTAACCGAGCGGCACCAGGGGATGAACTTGTCGGCACGTGGATCTTCGATGCCCTTGCCGTCAAAGTTGGTGAGGTTGTCGTAGAAGTACTTCGAAACGAAGAGGCGGTTGTTGTTCATGCCGATGCACGAGTAGAGGGTAGAGTAGTCAACAGGCTCGTCCCATCCCTCGTGGTCCCAAGTGCTGCTGTTGTTGTCCTCGTGATAGACGATGGTGTTGTCGGCATTGCTCTTCATAGCCTTGTCGAGGCAAGCGAGAATCTCGGCTTGGTCATACTTGCCATCCTTGTAGCTACCGGTAGCCTTCTTGCTCAGGTGGTTGAGCCAGCGAGCCTTGAGCATGTAGCAGAGCTTAATCCACTTGTCGGTGTTGCCGCCGTTCCACATGTCGCCTGCGCTAAGTGGAGTAACGGCTGGGTCTTGCTGACGCTGGAAGAGCTCGATAGCCTCGTCGATGAGGTTGATACATCCCATGAACACCTCTTTGCCGGTGTTGTACTTGGGGTTGGTGGCAGCGCCAAAAGCCTCATCGAAAGGAGCCTCGCCAAAGAGGTCGGTCATGTTCATGAAGCCAAAGGCCTTCATGTAGCAAGCCATGGCTGCATAGTGGTAAGCGCCTTGCTCCATAGCTTGGTTGTAGAGGTCGGGCAAGTTGCCGCCCACTGGCACGAGGAACCACTGCTGGGCATTGTTGGCACGGTTAGTGCCACCCAGGTTCCAGTTCATGGCAGCGGTTTGCTGACCGCCGGTGTAAGTAGCCAACTGTCCGCAATAGTAAGCGGTGTTGGACGAAGGAATCATGTAAGATGCAATGCTGTAGTGCTGCATGTAGACGCAGCGAGCGTTCAAGCTTGCATCGGCCGAAGTTGGGGTGTTAGGGTCGTTGTTCACGTCGAGCCAGTCGTTGCACGAAGAGAGCGACAAGGCAGCCACACCCGCTATGAATAAAACTTTGAAAAATTTCATATTCTAAATATTTTAGTAAGTTCTTAACTAATAGAAATGTGTAACGGGTGCATTAGAATGTGAGGTTTACACCAAATGCGAAACTTGCAGTAGATGGAACACCGCAGTAGTCGATACCCACCGAAGAAGAACCAATAGAACCAGCACCAGCAGC
>CAMVKS010000105.1 GCA_947167995.1 uncultured Prevotellaceae bacterium | reverse complement strand
CCAGCAGGAATCCATCCAGCGGGAAGTTCACCGTCGCCATACTCGAAGCCCTCGTCAAGACCGGTCTTTGGACGATAGCGGAAGTTGTAAGCTGGGGCATCGCCAGTCCAGCTAGCAACAGCGCTGTTCTTGGTGATGTCGGTAACAACGAGATTCTCGGGCAGAGCGAAGCGCAATGGAGTAGTGAAGGTCACAGCCTTGGTCCAGATGCTCATGTCTTCCTCGCTGCAGATGCTGCGAACGAACACGTTGTAGGTAGTGTTCTCCTCGAGGTCGGTGAAGGTGTAGAATGGATCGTTAACCTGTACTGGAGTAGCATTGTCGGGAGTAGCCTCGGTAGTGCAAACTACCTCGAAGAGGTCTTGCTCCTCGGTGCCAGGTACCCAGCTAACTGTAGCGCCGTTGTAAACGATGTTCTCAACAACTACGCCTGTTGGACGTGGGCAAGTAACTTGGTTGATTGTGAAGGTAGTGAGAAGGCCAGGAGTCAGGGTTGGACCACTGCTTGAGCCAGTGCCCTGGAATACATAAATCTCACTTCCGTCGGGAGCGGTGAGAGTGAAGCCGTTCTCATAGGTGTAGGTACCACCCACCCAAACGAGGTCATACTCTACGCCGTAGCACAGCATGAAGCTGCCCTCAAGGTAGTTGTTGCCAGTGCCCGATGGCAGATTGATCTCTTGAACCACCTGGTTAGTTCCAGCATAGAGAACCTGGAGCTTGCCACCGCCGTTCCAGCCGTCGCCATAGGTGTCGGTGAGCACATACTCAACCTCGCCCATGTCGCTCTCCTCGCAACCAGGAGTTACGAAGGTTGCTGTTGCCCAGTTGCTCTCGCCTTCGGGAACGATAGCCTTGATGCGAATCTCATACTGAGTAGCGTTCTGAAGTGCGTCGAGGGTGACAGTCTTCTCGGTAACAGTGCCAAGTGATGTCCACTCCTCGTCGGCTGCCTTCTTGTACTCTACGCCCCAAGATGTCTCGTCGGCACCAGCATCCCAAGTGATAACTGCACTGTTGGGAGTGAGCTCGGTAGCCTGGATGTTCTTGGGCTTGTAGATAACGCCCGCAGCAGGCAGGTACTCAAACTCTGTCTTGGGCAAGAAGTCGCGAACGGTACCGCTGGCGATAGCCTCAAGCGAAGAGTAGCTGTAGTTGCTCACTGCGCCACCAGTAACTGCGGTTCCAGCAAAGGTAGCACTCTTGTAAGTGCCCTTCTCTACTTGATAAACAGCAAACATGAGGTTGCCGCCTTCGTAAACGTAGTCGTTGGCAAACTCAATAGTCAGCGTTCCGCTTGTGCCGTCCAGTGGTCCCTCATAAACGAGGGTAGCACCTTCGGTACCCAGGAATGTTGTAGTGCAAGCTGCGTCGCCAACTTCCTTCAGATAGACTTGGAAGTTACCGCCCCAAACTGCCTCGGGAGCAGTAGTCATGAACCATGTCACCTTGGTGATTGTTCCACCTTGCATGTCGCTCAAGTCGGCGGCAGGCATGATGAACTCACACTTGTTGAAAGCATCGGCATAGAAGCCGTAGACGGGAACGTAAGCATTTGTTGCGTCGCCGTCATACACCGTCAAGGTCTCCTGTGCAAATGCAGGGATTGCTGCGATAGCACACAAAACCAAAGAGTAAATGAATTTTTTCATAAATAAACGGTTTTGGTTAATAATATAGTGAATAAACTCCAATTTGATTCTAAAAAAATGCAAGTCACAATAACTCAATAGATTGCCACAAAGGTAGCATTTTTTGGCAAAAAACCAAAGAAAAACTACATTTTTTTTAAAAAAATCTTCTTTTTGTAGTAATTTGTTGTGTGTTCGTGGGTTATGAATGGCGATTGAATATATGCAATGCAAATTGCTATAACAGCTGCCCGAATCTGTAGCCGCGTCAGCGGATTTACTTAACATTTATAATTATACTTAATACCCGTTGGTGGAATTAGATGTTTTTGTGTATTATTGGTTATCAAGAGATAACCTCGGTAGAGGTCAAAAGGCTCGGAGAGCCGAAATGTGATTAACACCATGCAAGAACCTCGGTGAGGTTTGCAGCTTGGTGCAGATTGTGATATCTAAAAGTGCCTCGGAGAGGAACTACAATGTTATCAATATGTATCAAAAGGTAGAAAAACTGATATGATTCCGCCAGCGGGCACTAAATTTTTAAAACTTAACACTTAACTATAGAAACATTCCCATCAGCTCCTCTTTAATAATAGTAGGCATTTGCAAGCCACGTTTCTTGATTGAGCGTTCCCAGGCCAGGAGTTCATCGTGCTTGAGAGTGTAGAGCACGTCGCGCCACTGCTCCAGTTCGTCGTCGTTGTAGTCGCTTGCCTCGCGGCCCTTGAAGGCATCAAGTTCTTCGTCGTCGAAGTACTCTGCCGGGTCGTTGAGGTGCTTGAGCATCATCTCGCTCGGGCACACGTCATGTGAGCCGCAGCAGTCATCGTTACACTCCTCCTGCTTGGGTTGTGGAGTCTCCTCCCTGTGTTCGTCGGGTTTGCGTGTCAGGCGGTCATGGATGTAGAGTATCACCCCAATCACCACCATGGCAATGAATATGTAAAGTGCTGGAAACATAAATCTTTCTTTAGGTGTTAAGTTTTAAGTGTTAAGTAGTAGGTGCATTCCGCATTCAGCATTCCGCATTTTGCATTCAGCATTCAGCATTCAGCATTCAGCATTCAGCATTCAGCATTAATTAACTGTTCCCACCAGTTAGGATAGGATTTTGACACCACTTCGGCGTTTTTGATTACTATCTTGTGGCGTGTGGCGGCGAGGCTCAGAGCCATTGCGATGCGGTGGTCAACGTGAGAAGAGAGGGTCACCTCTCCTTCAATTTCGTGATGGTTACCATCGTAGCACAAGGTGCTGTCACCCACCTCAATGCGGTAGCCCAACTTGGCAAGTTCCTCTCGCAAAGCCTCGAGACGGTTACTCTCCTTCAGGCGCAACGTTGCCACGCCCGTGAGCCTGAACGGCACCCTAAGCAGGCACAATGTTACAGCCAGAGTGGGCACCAGGTCAGGTGTAGCCACCATGTCGCGCACATATACACCTTGCGACAACGTAGGGACAAGGCGTGCCTTGTCCGCCTGAGTCAATGTAGGGACAAGGCGTGCCTTGTCCGCCTTACAGAACGAGGGAGCCGATAGCTCCCCCTCTAAGATAGAGGGGGTAGGGGGGAGTATGACCGAGTCCTCAGTTGAGAGTATGACCGAGTCCTCAGTTGAAAGTATGATCGAGTCCTCAGTTGAGAGTATGACCGAATCATCAACAAAGTCGCATGTCACCCCTAACGGCGCCATCATCTCAACAATAGCACAGTCACCCTGGATGCTGTCTCGGAGCAATGGCGAGAGAGTTATGTGCGACTGTGGCAACAGAGCTTTAAGTGCAAACCAGTAACTTGCTGCGCTCCAGTCACCTTCAATGTAAAAAGGAGATGGAGCATAATGCCCTTCGGCAACCACAATGGATTTTCCCTTCTCGTGCACCTCTATGCCGTGGTGTCGCATCAGTGCGAGGGTCATGTCGATATAAGGGCGTGAGACGGTTTCGCCCTCAAGGGTGAGAGTGATGCCTCCGGCAAGAGGCGATATCATGAGCACGGCCGAGATGAACTGGCTGCTCACGTCGCCGCGCATCGTGAGCGCACTGCCATGCAGCTTCTGCCCATTGATCTTGAGTGGAGGATATCCCTTTTCGCCTGAATATGCGATATTGGCTCCCATCTGTCGCAGGGCATCGACGAGTGGACCTATGGGACGCTGGCGCATGCGAGAAGTGCCGTCAATCGTCACCGTGCGACCTTCTTGACAGGCAAAATAGGCAGTGAGAAAGCGCATCGCAGTGCCGGCAGCACCCACGTCGATGTAATCGCCACCACTCGATAATGCCCTCGACATTACCAATGTGTCGTCGCAGCAATCGACATCGCAGCAATCAACAGCGTTCTTTGCCAGCGCATTGATTATCAGCGCTCTTGTCATGATGCTCTTTGACTGCGGTAACGTCAATTCACAGTCAATCACCTTGGGTATTTCCACTCTACAGTCCATAAACTGAGTGCAAAGATAAAAAAAAGATGCAAGAAACGTGAGACCAATGGTCCGAAATCAGATTTTTGTCGACATAGAACCGAATTCACCCCCCCTCGAAACAACAAAAAAAGTTCTCACGAAAGTGTTGTCAAAGTGTGGACGATGACCTCGGAAGAGCTCAAAAGACTCTCCGAGCCAGCGCAATCACACATTCATTTAAAATCAAAAAGAATGACAACTCTTGTATTGTATTAATGACCAATAATTTAATTGCAGTTTCAAGAGAAATAACACATTAGCAGAATTTTAAATTAATAATAATCACTTCTTTTGCAACTGTGAAATATCTATTATAATAAGGTGAAATGCGGAGCGAAAGTTTTTTTTTTCTTTAAAAAAACGTTTCTTTTCTTGTTTATTCTACCAAAAATGATTATTTTTGCGACAGATAATTTGCTAAACAGAATTAAGGAAGTTTTCCTTTCTATTTTAACCAACTTTTTTTTATTAACCAAATTCAAGTTTTTATGAAGAAATTTACCCTAATGTTATTGGCTGCAGCGCTTCTGCCAATGACCATGAATGCCGAGGTTAAGACCTACGGTCAAATGAACAAGAAGGCTGACAAGGTTGTTGTTAGCTCAACTCCCACCTCAGTTAAGGCTATTGGCGCTAAGTATGTAACTGGCACTAAGGCCGACGTTCCCGAGGGCTATGCAAGCGTAACTCTTACTGCTGGCAATGTGTGGGACGATGGCACTGGCTACCAGATGCTTCTCGACGAGGACGCAACCGCTTATGGCACCATCATCCCCGAGACTGGTGGTCTCACTACCAGTGGCGATGCAAGTGCTGAAACTTACGCTGAGTTTGAGTACAAGATTCCTGAGAATGCCGACGGTGCAATGACTACTCAAAACATCGTGCTCGATGCCAGTGTAACAATCTTGATTCCTGCTGGCGTTTATGACTGGTGTATCACCAACCCCACTCCAAGCGACCGCATTTGGATTGCTTCAAGCAATGGTTCAATTGGTGGCCGTTACGATGACTTTGAGTTCGTTTCGGGTGCTGCTTATGAGTTCGTAGTATCTCTTGGTGGCCAGAACGACCAGGTT
>CAMVKS010000104.1 GCA_947167995.1 uncultured Prevotellaceae bacterium | reverse complement strand
CCTCGTTGGCCATGCGGTTGTAGAAGTCATGCGCATCGCTGCGAGTGAACTGGCAGTCGTTATACTCCACGAGGATAATGATACCACGGAAGTTGTTGTAGTCATACTGGGCAGCTTTGGTAGCGGCATCAACTGGAGCACGGCGCAGCTTGCCTTTACGGGCATCAACACGGCTGAAGACACCTTTCTCAAGGGTGTTTACAAACTGTGTCTCGCTTGCCGAGCGATTGTCCACGTTGTGAGCAATCACCTTGCTGGGAACGAGGTCATCGTTCTGGCTCAATGCATAGACAAAATAACCGGCATCATCACGAACGATGGTGTAGCCATCGACTGTGGTGTGGTAGTTGAAAAACTCGTCGCCAACGATGCGTATCGTCAACTGTGTGCCATCGGGCTGGGTGACCTGGATGGGTGTTGGCACTGCGGGTACCGCCTGGGCTGCGAGCGCAACAAGCGCCACAGCCATGAATAACAAAATTTTCTTCATTGTTTATAGTAATAATATTAATTAAATGTCATGTGTATCGTTTTTCGTTATAAGTGTTAAGCGGCCGTAGACATGGCTCCCACGCCACGCTCTTTCATAAACCGGGATGCAATACTGCTTGCATCTGCCAAGCTCAACTGCTCGGCTTGCAGCACTGGCCACGACAAAACTGCCAACACTAAAATCAATATTAATCTCCTGCTCATAATCTTTATTTATTGTTTTTTACACATAAGTGCAAAATTAATCATTTTTTTGTAAAATCCCATTATTTTCTTTTTTATTCATCTCAAGTTTCTAAAGTAAGTTCACATCTCTTCAAACAAGACAATTAAGGACAATATTTAAGTACTCTTTTTTATTACGGACAAAAATGCGATTAAGCGAGACAAAGACAAACAAGGTGCAAGGTGAGAGCAGTACCAAGCTCGCTTGAGCATTGCCTAACCGCAGCCCTTGTTATCAAACCTTGCTTGAAGCCTTGCGAGCGGGAGCATTTCACGTGGCGATGCCACGCGATGCAGACCGACAGCCACTCACGACAAGCTGACGGCCCCCTATGGCCGGCAGGGGTGGCGTCGACAAACGTGGTTCACAGAGAAAAATGCCTCACTGTTGTCACTATTTTTGAAAAAAAGCTCAATTGTGAGAATTTTTCCTTACTTTTGTATTGCATAGTTGGAATTATTTATTATTTGGGGTGTTGTGATTGTTGTTTTACACAACTGATGCAGAAACAATTAGCCACATCCAAAACTTAAATTTTGAAACTTGAATTGATTAATATGAAAAAGGCATTTCTCTTGTTTCTTGCGGTGATATTTACATTGTCGTCACTCCAGGCACAGAACGACCGCGGCGATAGCATTCCAGGCCGCAAGAAGGTGGCAGTAGTGCTCAGTGGCGGTGGTGCGCTTGGTGCCATCCATGTGGGAGCTCTCAAGGTGATTGAAGAGGCTGGAATCCCCGTCGACATGGTGGTGGGAACCAGCATGGGAAGCATCGTTGGAGCTTTGTATAGCGTGGGCTATACCAGCAACGACATCGCTCAAATGTTCCGTTCCATGGACTGGATAGACCTCTTCCTTGACCGCGACGCGCAGAATCGCCTTACACTTAGTGAACGTGACAAACAGAACACCTATATCTACGAGCGAGACTTCTATGTAGGAGGAAACCAAGACCCCAGACCTGGTGGTGTGATTCGCGGCACTAACGTGGAACGTGTGTTTGGCTACTACCTTAAGGATTTTTCCGACAGTATCAACTTCCTCACCGACATGCCTCGACAGTTTGCCTGTGTGGCTACCGACCTCGTCGACGACGAGCAAGTCGTCCTCACTAACGGCAATCTTGTCAAGAGCATCCGCTCCAGTATGTCGATTCCAGGAGTCTTCACTCCGGTGCGAATGGGCGACATGGTGCTCGTTGACGGCGGTGCCAAGAACAACTTCGCTGCCGACGTGGCGCGACAGCTTGGTGCCGACATAGTGATAGGTGTGAAATTTGAGGGAGTGATAAACCCCAACAAGCAGTTCCGCTCGCTCATGGACGTGATGGAGCGCTCGGCAGGCAGCGATGTCACGCGACGCTCTACCGAGAACGAGCGATTCTGCGACCTGGTCATCAAAGTGCCTGTAACAGGCTATAGCAGCGGCAGTTTCACTGGCAGTGCACTCGACTCGCTCATGCAGCGCGGTGAGGATGCCACACGCGCCAAGCTCGACACCCTGATGCTGCTCAAAGCTCAGGCTGGCGACGACCACAAAACCATTCAAGCCCACAGGTATCCAATCATCAAGTCGGCACTCAACATCGAGGACGATGACAAGGGGCTACTCGACCTGCGCAACAACAACACTGTTGTGGCATCGATAGGTGCCCGTTATGACAACGAAGACATTATAGCATTCCAGCTCAACGGACATTACTACATGGGTGGCAAGATAAACAAGGACCTCGACCTCACCCTCCGCCTGGGACTGCGCTCAATGCTCAGGTTAGGCTTTGACATGGAGCCATGGAAGTTCAAGAAGATGGGACTGGGCTATGAGATATGGTATAAGTACAGCGACCTCTACAACCGTGGCCACCGCAGCGCCAACATGTCGGTCATCTATCAGAAGGCCAACGTGAAACTCTTCTCGCTCGATGCCATGAATTTCGACTGCGAATTGGGATTCGGCTGGGAACATTACCACTTCTTCAAGGAACTGTGGAACGAGTACAACGAAATGAAATTCAACTCCAATGAGCACTACTTCAACTACCATGCGCGAGTGCGATACAACAACGAGGACAACCGTTATTTCACACGACGCGGCATGAGAGCCGAGGCGCAATATGCCTACTACACCGACAACTTTGCGCAGTGGAAAGACCACAGCGGATTCTCGGCACTCATGGCGATGTGGCAGATGACATTCCCCCTTGCCGAGAACACTCACATCAGGCCAAGGGTGCAGACTCGCATGGTATTTGGCGATGACCTGCCCATAACAGCCTTCAATGTGATTGGAGGACCCACCTACGGCAAGTATTTCCCACAGCAGCTGCCACTCGAAGGGTTCGGACACTCCGAGTTCTTCGACAGCAAGTTCCTGAGTGCTTCGTTACGACTGCAGCAGCGCATCACAGGCCGCCACTACGCCATGCTCGACGCAAGCGTTGCCGAGCACAACGAGAAATTAAGCAACATCTTCGACCGCAAGCCCATCTGGGGAGTGCAGTTAGGCTATTACTACAATAGTGGCGTAGCGGGACCGTTAGGAGCCTCTATAGGATGGAGCAGCCACACCCACCGCCTCCACTTTTATGTCACGTTAGGACTCGAATTCTAAAAGAACAGGTGAGGCTATTTTCAGGCAGGCAGAAGTCGGCCTACCCCCTGTCACATCTGTTGCGTTACCATCGCGACCCTTAACCTCATGTATTCATTAGTTTCATATTTATTGTCATTAATTTTTATTATTTCTCAATAAAAATTCCTATCTTTGTAGGTTAAAAAGTCAACAAAATAAAACTATAAAATCCAATTTGTGAGATTACTATCTTAATACACAATATTTTATAAACTAAAAAATCTTTATTATGAACAAAAAATTATTACTCTGTTTATTTATGTGGGCATTGTGCATGCCTGCATTTGCACAAGAGACATTGACAGTGTTTGACGGAACCACCGAAGGTACAGGAACAGACTTAGCGATTAAAACCAATGACTATGTTCCTGCATTCACTCGCAAGTGGAATAAAGAAGGCACCAAGAGCCAAATCATTATCCCAGCCCAATTCTTGACACAGATGAAAGGCGGCGACATTTCTTCCGTGAAGTTCTACTCAACAACTTATAATACACCCTACACTTCGGCTTCTACTGCCGATGTTTATGTGGGTGAGGTAAATTATATCACATTTGATGCTGCTGAAGGTCATTTTGATTTTGAGCCAAAAGATAATTGTACCATCGTGTACCAAGGTACAGTAACCGTTGAAAGAGTAGGTTCTACAAATGATGAGTGGGGTGAAATGACCATCACATTTAATACCCCTTACAAGTATCGTGGCGGCAATCTGCTAATTGGATTTGAGAATACCACCACTGCAGGCTGGAAGCGCTTCCTCTTCAAAGGACAGAACGTGATGTGGCATGCAGGCCTTGCAGGAGATCAAGAGACCGCAACTTATTACTATAAGCAGCAATGTGACTTTATTCCTTGGACTACTTTCACCTACACTCCTGGCACTCTCCCAGTTGTATATGGCGACGTGAACGGTGACGGCGAGGTCAACTCAGTAGATATCACTATCCTCTACAACTACCTCCTCAATGGTGAAACCGAGGGCATGGTCAATGGCGATCAAAGCGGCGATGGTGAAATCACCACAGTCGATGTCACTGCAGTATACAACGTCTTGCTTGGTACAAACAAGTAAGACTCTTTATAATTTCACGATTTTAGAGCGTTCACACTTCGCATAGTGTGGACGCTTTTTTCGCCCTTTGAGTATCGCCCTTGCCTTACTTCAAAACCTAATCAATGTAGTGCATTTCGGACAACGCGCGCCTGAAGCGCGCGCCTAAAGAATTGTCAGGAGGCGCAAATTGTGCATTGTGAATTGTGCATTGTGAATATTTTTTGTATCTTTGCAGTTTTAAAAAATACATGTAAGGCTGAAGAAATTCTAAATCATTGAATAACATTAATATCTCAAACTATTATGGCAGAGAACAACGAAATAAAACCCGCAGAGGAGAAGAAAGTCCTCAACTTTGTACAGCAAATTGTTGCCGACGACTTGGCAGCAGGTAAGAACGGCGGACGCCTTAACACGCGTTTTCCACCAGAGCCTAACGGCTACTTGCACATTGGCCACGCCAAGGCAATATGCATGGACTTTGGCGTTGCCGAGATGTTTGGCGGAACCTGCAACCTGCGCTTCGACGACACCAACCCTCAGAAGGAGGACACCGAGTATGTGGAGTCGATAAAGCGCGACATCCACTGGCTGGGCTACGACTGGGGCGACCGTCTGTACTACGCCAGCGACTATTTCGAGAAACTCTATAACTTTGCCATCGACCTGATAAAAAGAGGACTCGCCTACGTCGACGACCAGACCAGCGAGGAGATTGCCAAGCAGAAGGGTACACCCACCCAGGCAGGAACCGAGAGCCCCTACCGCAACCGCTCGGTTGAGGAGAACCTCGACCTCTTTGAGCGCATGAACGCCGGGGAGTTTGACGAGGGTGCTCGCGTGCTTCGCGCCAAGATTGACATGGCGTCGAGCA
>CAMVKS010000103.1 GCA_947167995.1 uncultured Prevotellaceae bacterium | reverse complement strand
TTTTTTTCCTGCGTGAGCAGGCTTTTTGACGAACTCTGTTCGCAACTTTTTGAATAAAATGCTCACGCTTGCAAGGACTTGAGCAAGCTCAGCTTTATCTCGCTTAATCGCATTTTTGAATGAATTGTAGAGCAGAGAATGCATAAAAATGAATATTCGTTGAGTGATTGTCAAGAAAATTGGCATAATAATAATTTTTTTGTATTTTTGAGGGCTATTTATTCTGCGGACGAGGCAGGCCTCGTCGCTACACTCACGTTAATCACAAACAATACTATAAAAACATCAATGAAAAAGCTATTATCACTACTCACTGTCATGGCAGTTGCGTTGCAGCTGATGGCTGCACCTGTTGATGTGTCAACAGCCAAGTCAAAGGCTCAGCAATACCTTGCCAGCAAGGTCTATACTGGCAAGGCGGTGCCAGCAGGAGCAACCCAAGCCACTCTCATCAAGACCGAGATGGGCGAGAAGGCTTCCACTCCAGTGTATTACATCTTCAACACCGCCACCACCTTTGTGATTGTATCGGGCGACGACCGCGCCCAGGAAATCCTTGCCGTGGGCGACAAGCCTCTCAACCTTGACCGCATCCCCTGCAACATGCAGATGTGGCTCGACGGCTACAAGGAGCAGCTCGACTGGTTGCTCACTCACCCCGAGGAGGACGTCGACAAGCCCGCCACACGGCGGTCACCACTGGCCGACGCCAGCCGCATCTATGGCCCGCTGCTCACAGCCCTGTGGGACCAGACCGAGCCCTACTGGGACCAATGCAAGTTCAACTACAACGGCACCGTCTATCAGTGCTACACAGGCTGCCCGGCAACCTCGGCATCGATGGTGCTCTACTACTGGAAATACCCCATCGAGCCCATAGGGCCAGTCCCAGCCTACACGTCGACACTCGACCTGGGCTCATGGAACAGCGTGACCTACACCTATGCCACGCTGCCCCAAGTGACTCTCGACTGGGACAACATGATTGACGACTATACCAGCGAGAACTCCACTGGCTACACCCCCGAGCAGGGCGAGGCGGTAGCCACTCTCATGCGCTACGTGGGTCAGGCCGAGCACATGATGTATGGTACCTACGAGGCAGGCGGAAGTGGCATCTACACTACCGACACGCAGATCATTGCCGACATGTTCATAGGCTTTGGCTACGACGAGACCACCTGCCGCTTTGTGCGCAAGTCCAGCTACAGCGAGGAGCAATGGACGCAGATGCTGCAGGAAGAAATCATAGGCGGCAGGCCCGTGGTCTATTGCGGTGTCGACGTGGGTGGTGCCGGAGGGCACGCTTTCAACGTTGATGGATATGACCCAAGCGCCAACATGTATCACGTGAACTGGGGTTGGAGCGGCGACGGCAACAACTGGTTTGCTTTGAACGCCTTCTCTCATGCGAGTTACACCTTCAGCGACAATCAGCGCATGGTGCTGGGCATTCAGCCACCCCAGGGCAAGATTCTCACCAATCCATCTGAACTATACTTCCAGGGCTTTGCTGGCGAGACCTACACACAAGTGCTTCGAGTGCAGGCGCGCAACCTCAATAGCAATGTCAACATAGAGCTCACTGGCGACAATGTCTATAGCGTGAGTCACACGACTATCACACCCAGCGAGGCAGCAAGTGGGGTAGACGTGGTGGTTACCTATGCTCCCGTCGAGGCAGGCAACACGAGTGGCTCAATCCTGCTCTCCTGTGCCGACGAGGGGGTTGAGACCGTCACAGTGCCCATCACTGCCACTGCAAGGCCACGCGTGCCCACGTTGCTGGTCGAGCCTCGGTTGCTGAGCTTCAACACCACGCTATCTCGCCCCATCACTAAGACAATTAGTGTTACTGGCGCTTTCCTTGCCGGCGACGTGACAGTGACAGTTAACGCCCCCAATGGCGTGTTTGAGGCCACTCCAGCCAGCATCGCTCAAGGCAGCACTGGCGTGAACACTCCCGTCGAGGTGGAGGTAACATTCAACTCACCTGCCGAGGGCAACTTCACCGGCTCTCTTGTGATTGCCAGCGAGGGAGCATCGAGCGTTACTGTGGCTCTCAATGGAACAGCGCGTGAGGGCGGCACGGCGAGTGACCCATATCTCAACATTGCCAATTATGCCACCATCACCGACGCCGGCTGGAACACCAGCGACATCCGAGACCTGTACAAGTACACCGAGTACCCCGACGATAACTGCGCCTGGCTCACCGTATCTAACTATGGCGTGATAAAGGCCGACGCTACACAAAACTGGTTCACAAACGTGGGTACACGCACCGCCGACGGCACATGGAATCCTACCGATGTGTTCCTGGGCAGCGCAAGTTACTTTGATGGAGATGCTTATTTTGCCGACTGGAGCGAGGATTACCAGACGTTCTATGTCACCAATTGCACGCAGGTGAAGCAACTGGCGCACAACCGCAGCAACACTACCTATCCCTTGAAGATGTATATCTATGAGTGCACGTTGGGTGCCGACGGCTCGGTCATCCCAAGCAGCACGGCTGTCCAGGTCAAGCAGAACGCCACCACAAGTTTGGAAGTGCTGGCAAGCGACGAGCTCGACCCAGGCAAAATTTACAAAATCGCTATCTTCAACGACTATTCCAAGCTCTATGAGATAGGCTTCAAGACTCCACTCGTTCACGGCATCTATGGCGACGTGAACTGTGATGGCCAGGTTACCACCATCGACATCACCTGTCTCTACAACTACCTGCTCAATGGCGACGATACCTATCTCGCCACCAGCGACGTGGATGGCGACGGTGAGGTCACTACGGTCGATATCACAGCCATCTACAATATCTTGCTCGACAACTGATGTTCCAGTGAGAGAGTTCTTGTTTTCTAAAGACAATTAAGGACAATATTTAGGCATTTTATTTAATTACCGCACGTCTCAGGCACACACTTGTAATTGACTTTAATGAAAACTGCATCTGTGGCGCAAATTATCTTGTCCTTGATTGTCTTAAAAAATCCCTCTCTCTAAGAATGACTTCAGGACGGCATATAAAAAATCTCACTATTTTGGGTTTTGCATGAATAAAAATGTTTGACTATGTGGTTTTTTTGTTATCTTTGTAGTTTGAAACATTGAACTACAAAGAACTACACAAACTCATGACACCACTCAAGATGGCTACAATACTCATTGCCATGCTTGCGGCTCAGCTACTGCCACCAGCCACGTGGGCACAAGACCGTGACGGCGAGAGCGGCGAGAAGCTCAACACCTTCACACTCGATGCTGAACTCATGACACGAGGCGAGATGCGCCATGGCGGCCTGCCCGACTCGGAGGACGACACCGACAACAAAGCCCAATTCATCCTCGAGCGCACCAGGCTGGGGCTCGACTTTGAGCGCACCTTCATCAAGGCGCACATCACGGGTCAGCACTCGGCAGTGTGGGGACAGGCTGGAAAAGGCTCGTTCAACCTCTATGAGGCTTGGGCTCAGCTCACCTCCCGCCAGGGATTGTTCGCCAAAATTGGGCGTCAGGTGATAAGCTATGACGATGAGCGCATCATCGGCTCCAACGACTGGGCTATGGCTGCACTATCGCACGACATGCTGAAAGTGGGCTACGAGAATGACCAGCACAAGCTGCACTTGATGTTTGCCTACAACCAGAACAGCGAGAGCGTGAACGGAGGGTCGGTCTACCGCAACGGCGACAAGCCCTACAAGACGATGACAAACCTGTGGTATCACTACCAGCACCCTCGTGTGCCTTTTGGGGCATCGCTGCTGTTCATGAACATAGGCATGCAGAGCGAGCTTGACGCCTACAAAAACAAGACTCACTACCAGCAGCTCATTGGCACCTACCTCTCTTACAGTCCCAGCAACTGGAGTGCCGAAGGCTCGTTCTACTACCAATTCGGCAAGAATGAGTACGACATGAGCATCTCGGCATGGATGGCAAGCGTGAAAGCCACCTATTCACCATCCTCACAATGGCAACTCACTGCAGGCTATGACATCCTCAGCGGTGATGAATTCTTTGCTGTACCCCCAGGCGGCAACATAGGCTTGGGGCTTGTCCAGCACAAGACCATCAAGGGCTTCAGCCCTGTGTATGGCTCGCACCACAAGTTCTATGGCGCTATGGATTTCTTTTATCTGTCAACCTATTTTGATGGTTTTACTCCAGGACTTCAGAACTACTATGCCGGTGTGTGCTACAAACCCATCAGCAAAGTGAGACTTGACGCCACCTACCACTATCTTGCCATCGCGACCAACACCGACAACCTCGACAAACCCCTTGGTCATGAACTTGAGTTCACGGCCTCTTACACACCTGTCAAGGAAGTGAGCTTGTCGCTGGGCTACAGCTTCATGCACGGCAGCAAAACCATGGAGGCCCTTAAACGAGTCGACAACAAGAAGAACCTCCACTGGGCATGGCTCAACATCATAGTGAGACCACGATTCCTGCAAGTGAAATGGTGACCAGTATTTAGTTTTTTGATAAACAACACCCTCACGAGGCCATGAAAAAACTGCTTGATAAGATAAGAAAACACCTGAACAGGCGCACATGGATCACTCTGATTATTGTGCTTGCCGCACTGCTGATTGAGTTGTTCTCATGGGCGCAATATTATTATACCAAGCAACTTCTCGAGGACGAGCTTGAAAAGAAAGCTGCAATCGAGATGACCATGAAGGCCATCCTCGTCAAGAGCATGCTCAACACCACCGAGCAGGTGCTCAACAGTCATGTGACCGAAATCTCCAAACTCACCAAAGACCCCGACGACATTCGCGACGCCCTGCGCACCATAGTCGAAGCCAACAACTATTTCGATGGCGTAGGCTTGGCTTTTAAACCTGGTTATTACGAGGGGAAAGACAATCTTTATGAGCCGTGGGCTTTCAACACCAAAGAAGGAATCAAAGTAAGGGATAATATTGCTCCGCGAGGTGGTCACGACTACACTTCTATAGATTTCTACACCAAACCCATGTTGACTGGTAAGCCCTATTGGAGCAATCCTTACATCGACAGCGTGGAGACACATTCATTTATCACCACTTATTCGGTACCCATCACCGATAAAAATGGGTGCAGAGCTGGAGTAGCTGGCATCGACCTCTCGCTTGAATGGCTCAACGATAGTCTCAACAACCGGCACATGTATCCATCATCTTATTGCTTGCTGCTTACCGAAGATGCCAAGCTCATTTCACAACCACCCAAAAGTCACCCACACTATAAAGATTTTGACGATGCCATAAGTCTGATAAAAAAGTCTGCCTACAAGGCACGAGTTGTAAAGCAGAGCAAAATCAAGGTCATTGAGTTCGTCACCGAAGACGGTCAAGACGCATGTGTCTTCTTCCACCACATGAAAGGCAACCCTCACTGGATGATTGCAGTTGTATGCTATGACAATGAGGTGTTTGCTGGACTTATCAAGATACGCTTGAGGACAGTCCTTTTGATGCTCTTGGGATTCCTGCTGCTGGG
>CAMVKS010000102.1 GCA_947167995.1 uncultured Prevotellaceae bacterium | reverse complement strand
ACATAAGAACATGAGATTGTGTTTGGCTGCGCGTGTTTTTTTAGACATAAGAACATAAGATTGTGTTTGGCTGCGCGTGGTTTTTTAGACATAAGAACATAAGATTTTGTTTGGTTTTTCGGACATAAGAACATAAGATTTATATATAAGAACATTAGTTTTTGCTTAAGAACAAAATTTTTGTCGCAATGGATGTTGAAAATTTAATTAGTGAAATATTAGACTGCGCTAATGTGGTGAGAAAATCACTTGCACCTGGATATACCGAAAAGGTCTATGAGAATGCATTGATGATTGAACTTACAAAGGCGGGGATAAATGCAAAACAACAATCGCCCATTGTCGTAAAATATGATGGGAAAGTGGTTGGTGAGTTCGTTGCTGATATTTTTGTTGAAAACTGTATTATAATAGAGTTAAAGGCTGTTCAAAATTTAAATGAGGCTCATCAGGCCCAATTGGTCAATTATTTGACTGCGACAGGAATTGATGACGGCTTGTTAATAAACTTTGGGAATGAGAGTAAGATTCAAATTAGGCGAAAATATCGTACTTATCGGCCAAAGAATAATTAAGAAGCACGATTTTTAAAAGTATGTTGCTTATGTAAATTTCTTATGTTCTTTTGTCTTAATTTTAAAGAGACTTATGAAGGTTGAGGAGATAAAGCCATACAATAGTGATGGTGGTAAGGCGAAGCAGGTGGAGGAGATGTTTGACAGCATTGCTCCTGCCTACGACTTCATGAACCGCGCCATGACCATGGGTATCGACCGGTGGTGGCGGCGTGTGGCGGTGCGCATGGTGGGTAAAACACACCCACGGCGCATCCTCGACGTAGCCACTGGCACTGGCGACTTTGCCATAGGTCTCTATAACGGTGCCATGCCCGAGGGCGTTGTTGGCATCGACCTGTCGCAGGGCATGCTCGACGTGGCACGCAAGAAGATTGCAAAGCTCGGTTTGAGCGAAGCCATCGCTGTGCAGCAGGGCGACTGCCTGGCGTTGCCGTTTGATGATGTGAGCTTTGACGCTGTGACGGTGGCCTTCGGTGTTCGCAACTTCGAACACCTGCTTCAAGGCTACCAGCAGATGCAACGTGTGCTGCGTCCTGGCGGCAGCCTGTGCGTGATAGAGCTTTCCACTCCCCGCAATCGCGTGGTGCGATGGTTCTACGACCTCTACACGCTGCACATCATCCCATGGTTTGGTGCATTGAAGTCGCACGACAAGAGCGCCTACCGCTACCTGCCCCAAAGCATTGCCGCCGTGCCTCAAGGCGAGGACATGCTCGCTATCATGCGTAAGGCGGGCTTCAAGGATTGCAAGGTGAAACGTCTCACCTTTGGCACTTGCTCTATCTATTCAGGCTTGAAATAATTAATTGGTAAAAAAATAATATATATTATGGCTAAGATTAAGACTATTGGCGTTTTGACATCAGGAGGCGACGCACCTGGAATGAACGCCGCAATCAGGGCGGTGACTCGTGCTGCGATTTCCAACAAATTTAACGTGAAAGGCATTTACCGCGGTTACCGCGGACTTGTCGAGGATGATATTGTTGATTTCCATGCCGAAGATGTATCTAATATCATTCATCGTGGAGGTACTATTTTGCGCACTGCACGCTGCAAGGAATTCATGACTCCCGAAGGCAGGCAGAAGGCCTATGACAACATGCAAAAGCATGGTATCGATGCTCTCATTGTTATTGGAGGCGATGGCACTCTCACGGGAGCAAGAGTGTTTGCCGATGAGTTTGACATCCCCATTGTGGGCATCCCGGGAACAATCGACAACGACCTCTACGGCACCGACCACACCATTGGCTACGATACGGCTCTCAACACCATCATGTGGTGTGTCGACCGAATTCGCGACACTGCCAACAGCCACGAGCGTCTGTTCTTCATCGAGGTCATGGGACGTGAGGCAAGTTTTCTCGCTCTTTATGGAGCCATCGCTGGTGGAGCCGAGGCTGCTATTATTCCCGAGCTTGCCATTGAGCAAGACCAGCTGGCTCAACTCATTGAGCACGGTTTCCGCACTACCAAGAAGTCATCGATAGTTCTTGTCGCCGAGAATCCTGTCACGGGAGGGGCGATGCAACTTGCCGAGCGTGTGCGAAAGGAGTATCCTAAGTATGATGTGCGCGTCACAATCCTTGGACACCTGCAGCGTGGAGGCTCACCCACGGCTCAAGACCGCATCTTGGCTTCACGCATGGGGGCAGTGGCTGTCAACGCTCTCGTCGAGGGGCAGCGAAATGTGATGATTGGAGACGACGATGAGAAAATGGTCTACGTTCCTTTTAGCCAGGCTATTAAATACGAAAAGGAAATCGACCGACGTTTGCTTGATACAATATCACGTCTCTCGCAATAAGTATCAGAAGTGAGTGGAGAGTGAGGGGTGAGTGATAAGCCTCCAGGTCTCGTCCATTTCCACAATCATTTCCATAATCGTTTTTTTGAAAAAAAGTTGCTCATAGATAACAATCCATTGGGCAACTTTTTGTATATTTGCCAAAATGATTAAAAAAGTTGAGCTAATGTCACAAAATAACAGTTTTTGGGCTCGTGTGGTGGACTTGTATGTCGACGGTTTCCGCTCGATGACATTGGGCAAGACGCTGTGGATTATCATCGCTATCAAGCTCTTTGTGTTTTTTGTGGTGATCAAGATACTGTTCTTCCCCAACTTTCTCGCCTCGAAGAGCGACAGCGACGAAGGCAAGGCTCAATATGTGCGCGAGCAGTTGATAAACAGGTATTAATTCATAATGCACAATTCGTAATGCATAATTTGCAATGTGACGTTAGGACAGAAACTTTAAAATTTAAATATTATATAATATGGGTGAATTATTAATGAACGTAGTCGACTGGTCGCGGGCGCAGTTTGCGCTCACAGCCTGCTATCACTGGCTGTTTGTGCCGTTGACTTTAGGCTTGGGAATAATAATCGGTGTGATGGAGACCATCTATTATCGCACTCGTGATGAGAAATGGCTCGCAACCACCAAGTTCTGGATGACACTCTTTGGCGTGAACTTCGCCATTGGCGTTGCCACGGGAATAATCCTCGAGTTTGAGTTCGGTACCAACTGGTCGAACTATAGCTGGTTTGTGGGCGACATATTTGGAGCTCCGCTTGCTATTGAGGGTATTCTTGCCTTCTTTATGGAGTCGACATTCATCGCAGTGATGTTCTTCGGCTGGAAGAAGGTGTCGCCCAAGTTCCACCTTGCCTCGACATGGCTCACTGCGTTGGGCGCGAGCATCTCGGCGTTGTGGATTCTTGTCGCCAATGCTTGGATGCAGTATCCCACAGGCTGCACCTTCAATCCCGAGACCATGCGCAACGAGATGACCGACTTCTGGGCGGTAGCATTGTCACCCATGGCGATGTCGAAAGTGTTCCACACAGTGACCAGCGCATGGGCGCTGAGCGGTGCCTTTGTGGTGGGAGTGTGTGGCTGGATGCTGCTCAAGGGCCGCAACCGTGACCATTGTATTCGTAGCATGAAGGTTGGCGGTTGGGTAGGCTTTATAGGCATTGTTCTTACAAGCATCAGCGGTGACACCTCGGCAGTGACCGTTGCCAAGCACCAGCCAATGAAGCTTGCTGCTATGGAAGGTCTCTATGAGGGCTCTCCCGGGCAGTCGATAGTCGCCTTTGGTATTCTGAACCCGAAGAAGGAAATAGGCAACAGCGAGGATCCTTTCCTCTTTGACATTTCCATTCCTCATGGACTCGCATTCCTTGCTACTCATGACCCTGATGGTTATGTTCCAGGCATTGAAGATATTATCTTGGGCAAAGGGGGTACGTCTAAAGGGTTTGGCCTCAAACCACTATCTTTTGAGCAACGTAAAGAACATGGCAAGGTGGCGATGCATGCCCTTGCATTCTACAATGATGCGTTGAAAAGCCGTGACAGCACTCTGCTCCAGCAATATAAGCAAGAGATAGAAGATAATTTCAAATATCTGGGGTATACCTATCTTGAAGAGCCCGAAGAATCGGTTCCCAATGTTCCGTTGACGTTCTACTCTTTCCACTTCATGGTGACTATTGGAGGCTACCTAATGCTGTTCTTCATTGTGGTGTTACTGTTGCTCTACAAGCCTAAATGGGTTCCCGGACGAACCAAGTTCCAGAAATTGGGCTACTGGCTCGCTATCATCACCATTCCACTTGCCTATCTGTGCTCGATGAGTGGATGGATAGTGGCCGAGGTGGGTCGCCAGCCGTGGACCATACAGGACCTGATGCCCAACAAGGTGGCCATCAGCGACCTGAGTGCAGGATATGTTCAGACCACCTTCTGGATCTTTGCAGTTGTATTCACGGCGCTACTCATTGCCGACGTGAGCATCATCTGCAAGCAGATTTCCAAGAAATCGAAGACCAATCTTGACGTAGTTGAAACAAAATAAAAATAGGAGGAGGACACAACTATGACACATGAATTCTTGCAAAACTACTGGTGGCTAATAATGTCGGTGCTCGGCGCACTGCTTGTGTTCATGCTCTTTGTTCAAGGCGGGCAGTCGATGCTCATCGGCACAAAATCTAAGAAACGACCGTTGCTCGTCAACTCATTAGGACGCAAGTGGGAGTTGACCTATACCACGCTGGTGACCTTTGGCGGTGCGTTTTTCGCCTCGTTCCCCTTGTTCTACAGTACCAGCTTTGGCGGAGCCTACTGGCTATGGATTCTCATTCTGTTCAGCTTTGTGATTCAAGCTATTGCCTACGAGTATCGCACCAAGCACGGCAATGTTTACGGCACACGATTCTACGACACCTTATTATTGATTAATGGTGTTGTTGGGCCAGTGCTGCTTGGCGTGGCTGTGGCTGGAATGTTCTTTGGAGCCGAGTTTACAGTGGGTAAGGGTAAAATCCTTGATGCTGCGATTATCTCGCAGTGGGGACCCCAGCATGGCCTTGAGGCTATCGCTTCGTGGAAAAACCTGCTCTTTGGCTTTATGGTGTTCTTCCTGGCTAGGACACTTGCTTCGCTCTATTTTATAAACAATATCAATGACAAAGATGTGCAGAAGAGTCAGCACAAGTTACTGCTTTTCAACGCTCTTGTGTTTGTGGTGCTCTTCCTGGCTACCTGCGCTGTAATCCTCACCTCGGCAGGTGTGGATATCGACAAGGGCGGCACAGCCATGTGGAAACCCTATAAGTACCTCGACAACTACATGCAGTTGTGGTGGGCACTCGGGGCATTGCTCTTTGGTGTTGTGATGGTGCTCTTTGGCATCGGCAAGACGCTGATGAAGAAAGAGTGGAAATGCGGCATTTGGTGGGCAGGCATTGGCACAGTGCTCGTGGTTATGAGCCTGTTCTGGGTGCTTGGCTACAACCACACCGCTTACTATCCCTCGCTGCTTGACGTGCAAAGCTCGCTCACGTTGGCCAACAGTTCTTCAAGTGAGTTCACTCTGCGCGTTATGAGCTATGTGTCACTTCTTGTGCCATTTGTGCTTGCTTACATAGCTTATGTGTGGTACAAGATGGACCACACCAAGCTCACCGAGAAAGAGATTAAGCAAGCTGGCGAAGACGAGATATATTAATCAAGTTATTTATC
>CAMVKS010000101.1 GCA_947167995.1 uncultured Prevotellaceae bacterium | reverse complement strand
TCACGCAACGACATCACGCTCAAGCCAGGACTCTATGATGTGTCTTATAGCGCCGTCGTCAACGTCACTGATGACAATGGCAAGGTGACGACCAAGAACATCCAGGCTTTCACGCAAGGCGTGGAAATCAGTGCTGACAACAGCACCATCAATCTTGTGACCTATATCTATGTTCCAACCGATGACTTCATTATCAGCGAAGTGTTCTTCACTGGTACACTTCGTCCCACTGGCAACCAGTATTATGGCGATGACTACATTAAAATCTACAACAACACCGACCATGTGCTCTATGCCGATGGACTCACCTTCCTTGAGTCGAAGTTCACGACAACGCAGAAGTATAACTACCGCCCTAACGTGATGGCGAGCGCTTTTACCGTGCAAGCAATTTACACCATTCCAGGTAGTGGCACCGATTATCCTGTGCAGCCTGGAGAAGAGTTATTGATATGCGATACTGGCATCGACCACCGTGTGGCCAACGAGAACTCCTTTGACCTGAGCCATGCCGACTTTGAGTGGTATGATATCTCAACCTCGCCAACCAACCTTGATATAGACAGCCCCACGGTGCCTAACCTCGACAAGTGGTACTGCTACACGCTCTCGTTCTTCCTGCTCCACAACCGTGGCTTCAAGGCATGGGCGCTGGCGCGAATTCCTGTCGACAAGGAAGAATACCTTGCCAATTATCTCTATCGCTATAACTATGAGATAATTGTCGAGGCGGGAACCTATCCAATGTCTCAGCAGGCCTATAAAATGTCCAACGAGTGGATTGTCGATGCAGTGAATTGCAGTGTTGAGGCCGAGTATGCCTGGAACGTGACACACTCGTCGCTCGATCGTGGCTATGCCTATTGCGGCACTATGGACCATGACAAGACACGTTATTTTCACAGTGTGCGTCGCAAGATGCTTTATCTCAAAGACGGCAGGCCAGTGCTCAAGGACACCAACAACTCCAGCGACGATTTCAACAGCCACGTCATTGCCAGCGAGATTGAACGCCAGGGCACAGCAATTGATTATTTAGGCAGCAAGTGCACTCAGCTAACATGGGATGGAGTTGCACCAATTAATTAATGCAGTACATAATGCACAATAATTTTAAACATATTATAATTATAGCAGCGATGATGGTTGCTGGTTCGTCGATGGCGCAGGAAGTCGTTGACACGGCTGGAGTGATGCAACGTGTGGCACGCAGCAATAGTGAAACTGAGCGCTTGTTGCAACTCGCGTGGGACAATCCAGCTATTATGCAATTCAAGCGCAACTACTCGCTCAGCGAGGTAAAAGTTGGTTACAACAGCCGCAGCGAAAATCATGCTGTCGACGTGCAACAAGGCGACAAGGACCACACACTGGTCTTTGATGCCAACACTTATATGAAGCACCGCAACAGCACCCTGTGGGGCGAGGCCTATTATAATAATGGCCGAATAAAAGGCATTAACTGGAATGAGACTAGTGAGCCAATGGTGGTGCAGCCTTATCTGCTTGCCGATAGCGTAGGTGGCAAGTTGAACGTGGAGCGTTACAGTTTCATGGGTGGATGGGCGAGCTATAACGGGAAATTGGCTGTTGGAGCTTCTATAGGCTACACAGCAGGTCTTTATTACCGCAATGTGGACCCACGTCCACGCAATGTGACCGCCAATCTCGATGTCCAGGCGGGAATAGGCTACAATGTGTGGCGTGACTATGTGCTCGCCGCAAGCTTTAACTACAAGAAATATAAGCAGACTAACAATGTAGCGTTCTACAGCGAGCTGGGCAATGACAAGATATTCCACCTGTTGGGATTTGCCTATGACTACAGTCGCTTTGCAGGAACTGGAATTCAGACCTATTACAACGGCAACCGATTAGGGGCGACGCTCAATTTTCATCCCACCGATGGCAGTGGATTCAGTGCCAGTGTAGAGGCGTCACGATTCTCGTTCAACAACATCATAACTCAGCTCAACAAACTGCCCATGGCGCATGTCACCCACAACGAACTTCAAGCCGAAGCGGGATGGATTGACACCAACTGGGGAGTAAAGGCACATGTAGAGGCATCGCGTCGTGTGGGCACCGAGAACATCTTTGGCGATCCCGCTGGCTCGGTCTACACTAAAATTAGCGCTCTCGATATGTCGTTTCAAAACACTTTCAGCGTCTCGGTTGATGGTGTGTGGCAGCATAGCTTTGGCAACATAATGATAGCTGCACATCCCACTATGGGTTATCACCACTACAATGAGATATATGTTGATCCAGCTACAAGTAAGCAGATAAATACCATGAATTATGCTCTCAAGTTGAGAGGCGCTGCTCAGTTGGGACGGCGCACTCACTTGGCTCTCATGCTGGGAATTGACCACATCGCCCCAACATCATGCGCACTCAAACTCAATAGTAATGATGTGAAGCCCGAGCTGGCAGGATTGGAACGAGCTGTGCGAAGCACTTTTGACTATCTCTCAAGCAACCGCACCTCATTGCTTGCTGGCCTGGATGTGACGGTGGCTATAAACACGAAATATGCCCTTCGCGGCAAGGCCACCTTGCAACGCACTGTCTATGTCATGAGCACTCACCGCAACGAGCTTGACTTCTCGCTTGGATTCTTATTCTGAAATAATAACAAACAAAATAAATTCATAATTATGAAAAGAAACTTTTTATCATGCCTGTTGATTGCAACGTTAAGCATCATTGCTATGGCTCAGGAACCAGTTCCTGCCGATCCATCGGTGCGCACTGGCACTCTGCCCAACGGATTGACCTACTATGTGAAGCAAAACAACTATCCTGAGCATCGCGCCGACTTTTTTATCGCCCAGCGAGTGGGCTCACTTCAGGAGCAGGAGAACCAACGAGGACTTGCACACTTCCTTGAGCACATGTGCTTCAACGGAACCAAGCATTTCCCTGGCAACTCGCTAATCTCCTATATGGAGTCAATAGGTGTGAAATTTGGCGCCAATCTCAACGCCTACACCTCGACCGATGAGACAGTATACAACATCAGCAACGTGCCCACCGAGCGACGCTCGGCCCTCGACTCGTGCTTTCTGGTACTTGCTGACTGGGCTCACGACCTCACCCTCGACGGCAAAGAGATTGATAAGGAACGCGGTGTGATTGAAGGCGAGTGGCGCATGCGCACTGGTGCCAACTACCGTCTGCTCGAGAAAAGCGCTCCCACTCTTTATCCTGGCAACCTCTATGGTGAGCGCATGCCCATCGGACTGATGAGCGTGGTAAAAAACTTCAAGCACAAAGAGCTCCGCAACTATTATAAGCAGTGGTATAACCCCTCTAACCAGTGCATCATCGTTGTGGGCGACATTGACCCCGACTATGCTGTGGGCAAGATTATAGAGCTATTTGGAAACGTGAAGAATCCCAAGAATGCCAAGCCAGTAGAAAAAGTGTTTGTTCCCGACAACGAGGAGATTATCTCGTGCGTGGAAACCGACCGAGAGCAGAACAATATCAGTGTGCGGTTGATGTATAAGCATGACGGCCTTGACGACGCTCTCAAAAGTACGACCAGCTATTTTGAGGACGAATATCTAAAGAGAATGGTGGCGTCGATGCTCAACTCGCGCTTGAGCGACCTCGCTCAGCAGCCCGATGCGCCATTCACCACTATTCATGCAGCCGACCGCAGCTATATGCTCGCCAAGAGCCGTGATGCTTTTCAAATCATCGCTATGGCCAAGAGCGGCAAAGCTGCCGAGTCGATGAAGTGGATGTCTCGTGAGATAAAACGGATGCAACAATTTGGTTTTACCGAGACAGAGTTGCGTCGCGCCCGCCTGAGCTATGAGAGCGCTCTTGACAAGATGTATCGCGAGCGCGACAAGTACAGCAACACCAGCCTGTGCCGCGATTTTGTGCGTGCCTTCCTCGAAGGCGAGCCCATACCGTCGTTCGACACCCAGTACAGCATTATGCGTAATATTATTGAAAAGGTAACATTGGAGCAGGTCAACGACTACATTAAGCACCTTACCAGCGATACAGAACGCAACGTAGTATTGGTGACCTTCGCCCCCGAAGCCGAAAGTGCCACGCTGCCCACTCAGCAAGGTTTGATTGACGCTTACCGTGAAGGACGGGCACAAGAGGTGGAAGCCTACGTCGACAATCTCACAGCCGACCGTCTGCTGACCGCAGAGCCCATTGCAGGAAAAATTGTGTCGCAACAAGATGTTCCAGAATTCGGAGCTGAGCAATGGACGCTGAGCAATGGTATTAGAGTCCTTGTAAAGCCCACAACGCTCAAGGCTGGCGAGGTTGTGATTGCAGGAACTTCGCCCGGCGGACTGTCGCAGAACTACCGCGTCGAGGATGCAGCCTCGTTCAAGGCAATTAATTCGGTTATGGCATTGAGCGCCTATGGCGAGTTTATGAGCAACGACCTAAAGAAAGTGCTCGCTGGCAAGGACGTGAAGATGCGCACCTTCGTGAGCAAGACCGAGGAGGGATTTCAAGGTGCCTCGTCGCGCGGCGACCTTGAGACCGCCATGCAGCTTCTGTACCTTAAACTAACCAGTCCACAAAAGGATGAGAACGCCTTCAATGCATTCCTTGAGCAGAACCGCACACGCATCGCCAACCAAAATGACCCAAAATTTGAGTTTGCCGACTCCATTTTCGCCAATGTGTTCTGCCACCATCCTCTCGGTGCCGAGAAACTCACCCTTGAGGAAATCGACCAGATAAATTACGACCGCATTATAGAAGTGTATCGTGACCGCTTTGCCGACGTGAGCGACATGACGGTGTACCTCATAGGCGATTTCGACCGCGACTCGCTCATGATGCTTACCGAGCGTTATATCGCCGCATTACCTGGCAATGGTTGCATTGAGAAGGCTAAAGACATTGGCTACCATCTCTTTAGTGGCGATAAAAAGAATTACTGGACGCGAAAAATGGAAACTCCACAAGACAAGGTGTATTTCTTCTGGACTGGTGACTGCCCCTACAATGCCCGTAACGTGCTCCTTGCCAAGATTGCCGGACAAGTGTTCACAGGTATCTTCCGTGATGAGCTGCGTGAGAATCGTGGGTGGACCTATCATGTCGACACACATTGCAGCGTGGTGACCGACCAGAATGGTGATGACGGTCCCGTAACCTTCATGCCACTTAATGTCACAGTCACCGCTGGAAAAGGTGCCGAGGCACGCGACATCATCGAGCAGACCATTAAAGACGTGGCAGCTCGGGGAATTACCGCCGAGCAACTTGACAAGGTGAAAAAGTACTACCGCAAGGTTTACAACGAGGACATCGAAGACAACACCTACTGGATGGCTATGATGCGCAACTGGGTGAAAAACGGCATTAACCTCGACAATGACTACCTTGAATTGCTCGACAGCATCACAGTAGCCGACGTGCAAGACTTCGTGGCACGCTACATCAACACCGGCAACCGATTGATACTTCTAATGGAAGCCGAATAAACCAAGGTCACAATAGTGAGCCCCCTAAAAATTGAGCGAGTCAGAATTGATTCGCTCTTTTTCACCCCGCACAATTACTCCTGCCTCGACGCCAGCGTCACAGTGCGCTAGCCCCACATCATGATGCCCCATCGACCGTGCCGCAACCTCGACCGCAGCAACTACTTTAACCTGTAACACCTCTTTCAAAAGATTAAATTATAGGGGCAGGTGGTTGGGCGGGGTCGGCGGCGATGGTGAAGCAATAGAGTGAATTCTAATAGCAAGTGCGAAATTAGTCAAAATTATTGATATTTTTAAA
>CAMVKS010000100.1 GCA_947167995.1 uncultured Prevotellaceae bacterium | reverse complement strand
CAAACATCTCGCGGGTGTTGACCAGGCCTAATTCCTTGTAACTTACCATAATAAAAAATGTTTGTTTTAAAAGATTGAATAACTTCTAATCTGTCATTTCTTTTTTACGACTGCAAAGTTAATTAATTATTTCGTATAAGCAAAAATGATTTGACAAAGTTGTAGATTATTTTTTGTGCGAGTGAGATTATTTTGTTATTTTTGTGCGCAAATAATTATTTCAACAATCACATTAGAGGATAATTAAAGTGGCAGTTATGATGATTGCATTACACATAAAACATGACAAAAACGAGGTTCTCTCGGTCATTTTAGGCTTAAATCGGAATCTGTTTTTCACAAATGATGCAATTAAATGACCACATTGCACGTTAATTATAATATATTTTTAAGTAAGACGACATTTTTAGTGTTATAAAGCATGAAAATCAAACTACATACCCCTATTGCCATCAGCGAGGTGGGACACAGAGCACGACAGGAAGACTCCATGTGCCCAATGCTCGATGAGCTCTCCTCGACCAACCGCGTGTTTGTCGTGTGTGATGGCTTAGGAGGACACGAGCATGGCGATGTGGCAAGTGCCACAGTGGCTCATGCTTTGCACGAGAAAATGAACACGGCGATTGCCAAGGGCAAGGTAAGAGGCTATGACGTCACCGAGGCAGTGAAATATGCCCACTCCAAGCTTCATGAGACGGCGTTGCGATTTGGTTCCACGTCAAAACCGATGGGTACCACCATGGCAATGCTTGTCTTCGCAAGCAACGGCGTGATAGCGGCACACATTGGCGACAGCCGCATCTATCACATTCGCTGTGGAGCTAAGCATGTGCTTTATCGCTCTCGCGACCACTCGTTGGTCAACGACCTTTTCCTTGCAGGAAAGCTCACCCGAGACGAAGCCGAATCCTCTCCCAAGAAAAACATGCTCACCAGAGCAATGCTTCCTCCACCATTCCGTGAGCAGACTGCCGACATGGCTTTTATCACACGCATCGAGGCAGGAGACTACTTCTTGCTGTGCAGCGACGGCGTGAGCGGGGCGCTCACCGATGAGAAGTTGCTGGAAGTGCTCAACGACAGCTCCAAAGGCAACGCCGAGAAGATGGCAGCTATCCAGATGCTGGCACAAGCCAGCGACGACAACCGCACCGCCATTCTGCTACAAGTGGAGAGCGTGGATCATGAGCCCGACGAGAAGCTTCTCAACGACAACGAGATGCTGATGTGCGACAAGATGGTGTTTGAGCCTGTCATGCCACTTGCCGAGGCAATGGCCGCCACAAAGCCATCGCCCAAACCAAAGCCCAAACCCGCACAACCCAAAAGCGACAGTGGTGCCACCCCCGTTGCCCCTGTTATACCTCCAGTGCCTGTCGAAGAACAATCGCCGGCGCAAGATATTCAGGATGTTGACGAAGACGACATTGAGCACATCGAAGAGATACCCCCGCTCCCTGATGGGGATGACAATCCTGAGCAAAGCTCAGATGACGAGAAAGAGGTTACTTTTGCAGTCAAAAAATTGACACTCAAACGCATGTTGTGGATTGGCATTGCCGCTCTGTTGCTAATTGCCGCTTGCTGTCTGTTACTATTCCTCCCAAAATCCAAGACACCCGATGTGAAGAAGAGCACCAAAGATTCTCTCCCCGACCCTGATGTGACCATCGACTCGGTAATTCCCGAGGTACCTACCGACACATTTGACGTAGGGACCGATGTACCAGTGCCTCCAGTGGGAGCACCAAGCATCGACTACCCCACAGGTAGTGGAGTGAGTGTGCCAAGTTCGACATCTCACTACAACTACGATGACTATGAAAACTACGACAATGGCGAGGGCGAAAACAGTGAAAGCAGTGCAAGCTCTCCTGCCACACCACCTGCCACAACTCCAGATCCTGCTCCTGCTGCAAGACCCGATGTACCACGTCCTGCCGCACAGCAATCTGTTCCACGGCCTGAAGGTTCGTCTAATCGCAATGTCTCGGTGCCACCACCTCCACGCAGGCCGGCACGACCTGTTGAGACTCCATAAGCAAGACAAGCATTATATTCTCACACAAATATTATATCAACATTATGGAAACAGTTAACAATAAAGACAATAAAGGGCTTGCTGCTGCTCAAAAGAGCAAGAAGACCAACTGGACCAGTGTGGCACTGGTAGCACTACTGCTGGCCGCAGTGGGTGAGATGGCCTATTTGTTCGCAAACAAGCCCAAACATAATGCTCAAAAAAAGATAGCCGAGCAACAAGTGAGTGACAATCAGCAGGACTGCGACTACTCCTTGCTCGATGAGCAAGCTCAAGAGGGCGAGCCCGACCCCACAAGCGATGTGCACATTGGCATCGTGGACGGCGACAACAAGAGCAATCATGCCGATGCCTCACAGGCAGATTCACGTTCCAACACTTCGCGGCATCGTGATGCCGCACCACGTGCTCAAGAGCGTGACAACAATGCCGTGGCACCGGTGCAGCAGCAGCCAAGTCAAAGCTATGCTCAAGCCACCCCACGCAACAACAATCCCGGTCATGAGAGATGGATCAACGAGGAATCGGAAGGCACGGTAATCACCCCCATCGATGACAACAACCGATACACCCCGCAAATGAACCGTCCGGTGCAAGGACGAGGTAGTTATCACAAAGGGTATGTGCCATCATCCAGTCAAAATGACTACCTGCCTCAAGGCCGCAGCCATAGTCAAGGCTATTACAATCAATATGAACGTAGATTCAGGAACAGAAGATAGTATCACATGCAAGATATCAACAACGGGATTATAAAGCTCGTCTCATCGCTGGCGGTAAAGAAATACCGCGACAAGGAAGGCCTTTTTGTAGCCGAGGGATGGAAATGCGTGCGCGACACCTGGAAGGCCTTCAACTGCCGATACCTGATTGCCACCAAGGCGTGGTATGAGCAGCAAGGCACTGCCGAGCACTATCCCAAACTCGTGATGGCCCACAAGAGCCAGATGGCACGAATGTCGCAATTCACCACACCGAGCGATGTGATGGCAGTGTATGAGATTCCCAAGACCACCTACAATGAAGAGGAGGTGCGCTCGGGTCTCAACATCGTGCTCGACAACATCCAGGACCCAGGCAACTTGGGCACCATCATGCGCCTCGCCGACTGGTATGGCATCAGCAACATCTTCGCCAGCCGCTCGACTGTCGACATCTACAACCACAAGGTGGTGCAAGCCACGATGGGTGCCATCAGCCGAGTGAAAGTCCACTACACCGACCTCGACTTCTTCCTTGACGATTACCGTGACATGCCCATCCTGGGCACGTTTCTCGATGGCGACAACATCTACAGCACACCATTGCCATGCGAGGGGGCGTTCGTAATCTTCGGCAACGAGGGACAGGGCATCAGCCCTAAGATTGCTGCCCACGTCTCGCAGCGGCTCCACATCCCCGCCATGCCACGCCGTGGTGAGCACAGCGAGAGCCTCAACGTGGGCATTGCGGCTGCCATCACCATCAGCGAGCTGCGACGTAATCAGCTCAAGAAATGAGTGAGCATGCCTTTCATTTTTTCACTTTAACAAGAGCTAAAGCATTTTGTATATGGATGACAACATTTACACTTGGCCTGGTTATGATGACCCTGAAAAGGACGACGAAATTGAGGACATCGAAGTCCCCAAAGTAGTCAATGATGAGCCATCATCAATGGTGGGAGAGGGAAACAAAAAGTCGTCCAAGACTTTCAAAATGGGCGGCGGCATCAGCGTCACCTATCACGACGAGGAACCTGCACCAGCTGCCGAGCAAGAGCAATGGTACGATCCTGAGCATCCGTTAAGCCAACCCTCTTACAGCAGTTCGCAATATAGCGATGACCACTTCCTCTCGCCCAAGAACAACGAGCGAACAGTCACCTTCAACACCGTGGGAGTGGTTTTATTTATTGCTCTCATTGCATACTGTGTTCTCAACCCTCACTATCTCCTTTTCTACTTTGCTCTTGCCATAAACGTGCTGTTGCACGAGTTGGGGCATTACACCGCTGGACGCTTGTTCAAGTGCAAGATAGACGAGGTATCGCTATTCTTTGTTCCAGCTGTTACTTTTAAGGAGAACGTGGTAGACTCATCCTACGACCCTGAATACTACTCTTGGCGTGACACCAAGTGGACTCTCGGTGCTCTGCCCTTTGGCGGATTCACCACTTTCATGACAAGTACCATGCCCCTGCTGGGCGACCCCAAAATGAGTCCATTTGTCAACCACAAGCCGGCATTTGCAAGGCTGATAATTAACGGAGCCGGCATTCTCGTCAATTTTTTCACCTTCCTGATTTTGTTTATAGCCTTTCCAACAGGTAGCTCGATACTGATTGATGAAATCATGAACATTGCTCTGGTGCTCTCGATTATCAATCTGCTGCCATTCTACCCACTCGACGGCTCGTCGATTCTCATCACCATCTATGAGATTGTCACTGGCCACAAACCTTCCAGCGGCTTTATGAACGTCTTCAAGATTGCGGGTGCCGCTCTCATGATCTACCTGTTCTGGATAAACCCATCAATTCTCAACCGCCTCTTAGCAATGATTTTGCCATAAAAACAAAACTTGTTACATCAAGACAATTGATGCGTGACAAGCAAAGTAGTCTTATAACAAAACAATCGCCAGGGCTTCGATGCTCTGGCGATTGTTGTTATGGAAAGTTTTATGTTTCTTATCTTGCGTTGTAGGCTTCGAGAGCTTTCTCGAGCACTACGAGAGCGCGCTTGAGGTCTTCGTTCTTGAGCACGTAGGCCATGCGCACGAGGTTCTTGCCCTCGCCTGGAGTGGCATAGAATCCTGTGGCTGGAGCCATCATCACTGTCTCACCCTCGTAGCTGAACTCCTCAAGACACCAGCGGCAGAAGTCGTCACAGTCCTCGATGGGCAGTTTCACCATTGCGTAGAAAGCACCCGTTGGCATTGGGCAGTACACTCCAGGAATCTTGTTCAATCCCTCAACGAGACAGTTGCGGCGCGCGATGTACTCGTCATATACTCCCTGATGATAGGCTTGTGGAGCTGCGAGCGAAGCCTCGGCAACCACTTGACCAATCAATGGTGGACTGAGGCGGGCCTGTGCAAACTTCATGACGATTTTGAGCAGCTGCTCGTTGCGTGTGATGAAAGCTCCAATGCGGATTCCGCACTCGCTGTAACGCTTCGATACCGAATCGATAACGATGGCGTTCTCCTCAAGCCCCTCGAGGTGAAGTGCGCTCAAGTAGGGCTTGTCGGTGTAGCGGAACTCGCGGTAAACCTCGTCGCTAATGAGGTATAGGTCGTGCTTCTTTACCAGGTCGCGCAACTGCATGAGCTCCTCGTCGCTGTAGAGTGTGCCAGTGGGGTTGTTGGGGTTGCAGATCATGATGGCGCGGGTGCGGTCGTTGATGAGCTTCTCAAACTCCTCGATTGATGGCAGAGCAAAGCCATTCTCGATGTGGGTGGTGATGGTGCGAACCTTGACTCCCATCTCGCAGGCAAAGCCCATATAGTTGGCATAAACTGGTTCGGGGACGATGAGTTCATCGCCTGGGTTGAAGCATGCCATGAAGGCAAACTGCAGAGCCTCGCTGCCACCGCAGGTGACGATGATGTTGCTTGCGTCGAGCTTGATGTCGTAGCGGCCGTAGTAGCCTACCAGCTTGTCGAGGTAGCTCTGGTAGCCCTGCGAGGGGGAATACTCCAGCACCTTGCGGTCAATGTTCTTGAGAGCGTCAAGACCCTCTTGAGGGGTTGCGATATCGGGCTGACCGATGTTGAGATGATACACTTTGATTCCCTTCTGCTTAGCTGCCACAGCAAATGG
>CAMVKS010000099.1 GCA_947167995.1 uncultured Prevotellaceae bacterium | reverse complement strand
TGGGGTTTATCACATTGCGGCTCTCCGAGCCTTTTGACCTCTACGAGGTCCATCGCCCACGCTGCAGCAATACCATCGCCCACGCTGCAGCAATACCATCGCCCACGCTGCAACAACACCATCGCCCACGCTGCACAACACCATCGCCCACGCTGTTGCAACACCATCGGCCACGCTGCAGCAATACCATCGACCACGCTGCACAACACCATCGGCCACGCTGCAGCAATACCATCGCCCACGCTGCAGCAATACCATCGGCCACGCTGCAGCAATACCATCGCCCACGCTGCACAACACCATCGGCCACGCTGCAGCAATACCATCGCCCACGCTGCAGCAATACCATCGGCCACGCTGCAGCAATACCATCGCCCACGCTGCACAACACCATCGGCCACGCTGCACAACACCATCGGCCACGCTGCAGCAATACCATCGGCCACGCTGCAGCAATACCATCGCCCACGCTGTTGCAATACCATCGGCCACGCTGCACAACACCATCGGCCACGCTATTGCAACACCACTGCCCTCACCGTAGCAACACTTGATGTCTCGGGCTGTTAAAGGAATTAACAAATTTATAGACCTTTGGTTAACTGTTATATTTTTAGGTTAAATAATATTTATTTAATATTTATTAGAATTATATTTTATAATTTTGCAACCGAAAATATTTTTTTCCAAATTACAAATTATTAGCAAAACCAATTTTTTTACTACAGAATAAATGGTCGCAAGTCAATTTGCAAGAGTAATCGCCGAGAGCACATCTACCCATTCGGAATGGAGCTTGGTTGACGGCAACAATGTTGTTGCTCACGCTGTGATATCGGGTATCAACCCCTATTTCCAGACTCGTAGAGAAATCAGCCACATCATCAGACTTGAGTTGCCTCGAGACTTTTTCAAGCGTCGCTGGGAGAAAATATATTTCTATGGTGCCGGTTGCTCCAACCCCGATCGCAACAAGATAGTGGAGCTGTCGCTCGTGGCGCAGTTCAAGACACCCGTCGAGGTGGCGAGCGACCTTGTGGGTGCTGCTCATGGCCTGCTGCAGAACGAGGCCGGCCTGGCCTGCATCTTGGGCACTGGCTCCAACTCATGCTTCTACGACGGCGAGAAAATCACCAAGAGCGTCACTGCCGGCGGCTTCATCCTGGGTGACGAAGGTAGCGGTTCGTCGCTTGGACGCCTGTTCCTGAGTGATGTGCTGAAAAACATCGCTCCACGCGATTTGATCGATGAATTTTACACCGTGAACAAGATCACTTCCGCCAACTTGATGGATGCTGTGTATAACAACCCTCACGCCAACAACAACCTTCACGACTACTCGTTCTTCCTTGCCGACCACCTCGACAATGAATACTGCCGCGACCTGGTGACCAACGAGATCAAGCGCTTCTTCGACCGCAACCTGTGCCAGTATGACTACAAGGATTACCCTGTGTGCTTCGTTGGCTCGATCGCTACCCGCTACAGCGAGATTCTGCTGCAGGTGGCCTATAGCTACGACATCAACGTCAAGAAGATAGTTAGCGACTCAATGCCGGGACTGGTGGCCTACCATTCGATCAACTTGAGCCTCTGAGGAGAGGGGAGAGGAGAGAGGGGAGAGGAGAGAGATTAGACTTCAGATTTTAGATTTTAGAGGGCAGACTTCAGATTTCAGACATGAAGGATTAGAGGGTTGATTTTAGGGTGTGTCTGTGTTTATTTTTCTAAAAATGCGTTTATAATCTATAAATAAAACGCTTTTACGAAAAATGAACATTTTTTTTGTTTTTTATTCGGAATCTTTGTTGTATTTTTGTAAACTAAAGTTTCTTGAAATACAATCAGAGATATGACAAAACACATCAACACATCGCTAATTCTTCTTGTGCTGACGGCATTGATGCCACTTGCGTTGCAAGCTCAAGACAATGATGCGAGCATCACCCCTCAAGACAGCACCACGACAGAAGCCATTGCCGCCGTCAACGACCTCTCGGCAGTCGAGAAGCAGAACATACAGAATGTGATTGCCGCTTTCCTGCCCGAGCACATGGGCATAGGCACCCTCAAGGCCACGAGCATAGAACTTGCAGGTGACTCCCTCAAGATAGACCTGAGCGAGAACTTTGGCGACGTGCCATTCACGCACGAAAGCATAGAAAATCTCAAAAACAACATCAAGAGTACATTAGGAGAGAACCATTCCCCCCAGAAGGTGTATCTCACTATTGCCGGCAACGACATCGAGAACTACTTCTCGGAGTTTGAGAGCAGCTACAGCCGCAAGCACGAGGGCTTTGTCACTCCCGTCGACGAGAACCGCCACTACAAGAAAGGCCTGAGCGGCAACATCGTGGCGATGTGGCCCAGCCACGGCTGGTATTTCGAGCCATATCTCAACCGCTGGGAATGGCAACGTGCCCGCATGTTCCAGACTGTGGAGGACATGTACACCCACAGCTACATACTCCCCTATGTGATTCCCATGCTCGAGAATGCCGGTGCCTATGTGTGGAACGCACGTGAGCGCGACACCCACAACTATGGCGCCGTTGTCGACAACGATGGCGGCAACGCACAGAGCACATATCACGAGACCAACGGAAGCAAGAAATGGGAAAACGGCGAGGGAAGCGGCTTCGCCTACAACCGCGACAACTACCGCGACTTTGAGAACCCCTTTGAAGAAGGCACCTATCGCATGATAGAAGCCGAGAAAGACAAGAAGAAGCTCTCGACGGCATCGTGGGATGTGGACATGCCCGAAGCCGGCACCTATGCCATCTACGTGAGCTACAAGTCACTGCCCAACAGTGCCCACGACGCGACCTACACCATCAACTCGTTGAACGGCAGTCAGCAGTTCACAGTCGACCAGACCATGGCTGGAGGCGTGTGGGTGTATTTAGGTTCGTTTGAACTTGCCCAGGGTCTGAACAAAGACGTAGTGACACTGAGCAACCACAGCAGCGACAAGAAAGCCGTCATCACCGCCGACGCCATCAAGGTGGGCGGTGGCAAAGGCAACATCGTGAGACGGGTAGCACTTCCCACCCCCGAGAACCAGGCCCTTGCCGAGAAGCAAGGCGACACCAAGTACCTGGGCAAGGAAGGCATCGACTACCAGTATGTGGGCAGCGGCGACCACCCCTGGTTCCACCTGGGGTCACGCTACTTCCTGCAATGGTCGGGATTTCCACATCAGGTATATTCCACAAGCAACGGCATCAACGACTATGTTGACGACTACCGCAGCCGTGGCGAGTGGGTGAACTGGCTCGCCGGCGGTAGCGACGTGCTTCCTGGCAAGCCAGGACTGAAGGTTCCTGTCGACGTGTCGTTCTGCCTTCACACCGATGCCGGCACCACTCAAAACAACGACATCATAGGCACACTGCTCATCTACTGCACCACCAAGAACGGCAGGCAGTTTGGGCGATATGAGAACGGCACTCCTCGAGAGCTGTCGCGACAGTTTGCCAACATCGTCTCGACCGAGGTTGTCAACGACATCCGCGCCAAGTATGAGCCCAACTGGACCCGTCGCGGCATGTGGGACAAGAGCTACTATGAGGCACGCGTCCCCGAGGTTCCCGCACTGCTCATGGAGCTGCTTTCGCATCAGAATTTCGCCGATATGAAATATGGCCTTGACCCCGAGTTCCGCTTCGACGTGAGCCGCTCGATCTACAAGGGCATCGCCAAGTTCATCGCCAAGCGTGACCACCGTGAATGTGTGATACAGCCATTGCCAGTGAACTCCTTTACCATCACCAAGGTGAGCGAGTCCCTCTACATGCTCAACTGGGAACCCACCCCCGACCCATTGTGCTCGAGTGCCGTGGCGAAGAAATATATCGTTCTCGAACAAGTGGGCACCAACGGAGGCTTCAAAGAGATAGAAATTGTCGACGACACCCATTGCGCGGTCTACGTCGAAGACAACGAGATACACAGCTACAAGATTGTGGCCATGAACGAAGGCGGGCGCAGCTTCCCCAGCGAGACTCTGTCGTTAGGTGTCGCCAAGGACAGCAAGGGGACAGTGATGGTCATCAACGACTTCACCCGCGTGAGCGGCCCCGACTGGTTTGAGAGCGGCAACATGGCAGGCTTCTACGACAGCAAAGACCATGGCGTGCCCTATATGGAACAAATCAACTACTTAGGTTCGCAATTTGAGTTCCGCCGCCATCTCGAGTGGCGTGACGACGACGCTCCCGGCTTTGGCGCAAGCCGCAGCAACTATGAGACACAAAACATCGCCGGCAACACTTTCAACTATCCCGCCCTGCACGGTGCCGCAATCATGAACGCCGGCTACTCGTTTGTCTCGACCAGCGTCAAAGCTGTAGAGAAGAATGATGTAGACCTCTCGGCCTTCACCATCATCGACCTGATAGTGGGCAAACAGAAGGAGACCCCCACCGGACGTGGTGCGAAGCCCTCACGCTTCAAGGCACTCACACCAGCGCTGATGAACGCAATCACAGCCTTCACACGTGGCGGAGGCAATGTGCTCATGACAGGTGCCTATGTGGGCAGCGACATCTGGGACAAGAACCAGCCATCGCAGAACGAGGTGAACTTTGCCCAGAACGTGATGGGCTACACCTGGGTTGACGGACGCGCCACAATGCGTGGCGAGGTCTACAGCGTGCCATCGTCATTGAAGGTGAGCGACGGCATGGGCAACCTCACGTTCTACAACACCTTGAACAGCGACTTCTATGCAGTAGAGTCGCCCGATGCCATCAAAGCCAGCGACGAGCGCGGCGCCACCATCCTGCGCTACAGCGAGAACAACATTCCCGCCGGCATTGCATCAAACCGCTACGGCTACAAGACCGTGGTGGTGGGTTTCCCATTTGAAACAATCAAGAGCCAAAGCGAGCGCAACGAGTTCATGGGCCGCGTGTTAGATTTCTTCACGGGTAATTGAATTACCTTTTGTAATTTGTTTTGATTAATAACTATAATAGCTGTTCAAAAAAAAGTCACATTGCCCCGATTTCCTTCACCAGCCATTGATGGATTGTTGACGGGAAACAGCCACGCCCATTAAAGTGACATCATTGCAATGAAAATTAAATAATCACAAATATATCAAGAAAGTCATGACAAAAATCAATTGCTTTATTCCTTTTGCCAACGCCGAGCAGGCACAGGCAACCGTTGATGGATTGAAGGCCAATCCATTAGTAAACAAAATCTATTTGCTTGCCAATGAAGAGGCCCAGGGCACCATCGACGGCTGCGAGATGCTCAATGTTGACAACCTCACATCTACTGCCACCATCAAGGCTATCGCCCAGAAGAGCGACGCTTGCGTGACCATGCTCTACACTAAGTATGTGACCTTGAAATTCGCGCCATTTGCCATCGAGCGTTTCGTGAAGATTCTCGCCGACACCCAGAGCGGCATGGCCTATGCCGACCACTACAATGTCACCGACAAAGGTGCGGTGAAAGCCCCCGTTATCGACTATCAGATGGGCTCGCTGCGCGATGACTTCGATTTCGGTTCGGTGCTCATGTTCTGCGCCGAGTGCTTCAAGAAGGCAGCTGCTGCCATGAAGTCGACCTACGAGTTTGCCGGTCTCTATGACCTGCGCTTGAAGCTGTCGCAGTTTGCTGCCATCACTCACATCAACGAGTATCTTTACAGCGACGTTGAGCTCGACACCCGCAAGAGCGGTGAGAAGATATTCGACTATGTAGACCCACGCAACCGTGGCCGCCAGATTGAGATGGAAGCCGCCTGCACCGAGCACCTGAAAGAGATAGGTGGTTATTTGGCACCCACCAAGGTGGTTGACGGCAAGGAAGTTCCCAACTTCAAGCACATCGAGTTTGACCACGACAAGTTTGAGGT
>CAMVKS010000098.1 GCA_947167995.1 uncultured Prevotellaceae bacterium | reverse complement strand
TCGCCCATCATCCAGTAGTAGTCCATCTTGAAGGTGTACTTCGAGGCGGGCTTGCCGTCGATGTAGGCCTTGCCACCCTTGACCTGCAGGTTGGCGCGCTCATAGTCCTTTATGCATCGGCCATAGATTTGAAGATTCTTCTCGTTGAGTTCTATGGTGGCGCCTTTCTTAGGAATCCAGATGGGGCCATAGTTGTTGTGAGTCCATCCGTAGTTCACTCCCACAGGATAGGTAATATAGCTTTCATTAGCTTCAAACTCGGCCTTGGTAATACTTTTCACCCACGATGTTTCTTTGCTGAGCTTGTTTTTCATTGATTTTGTGAGCGGAAGTATCAAAGTGTTAGTTAAATGCAGGTCACCATAGGGGTCATCAATGTAGTTTTTTGATATATCCTCTTCGCTCACCCCAAGTTCCTTGAGGAAAGAAAGATTGAAATTGCCATTTGTCTTTATCATGTAGTTGTATTGCACATTTTTGGGCTCTGGCAATTTTTTGCCATTGATAAAGATGATGTCGTTAGAAATCTTCAGTGAGTCACCTGGCAGCCCAATGCATCGCTTCACATAGTTATCGCGGCGGTCTACTGGGCGGTAAATGACCTTATGGGTGTTGTGCACAGCCTCTCGCCCATACTGGAACACCTGAGTGTAGTAGTCGGGGTTGGGCTCGTCGACGCACACTGTGTCGCCGGCGGGGAAATTGAAAACGACGATGTCGCCACGTTCTATATTCCGGAATCCCTTGAGCCTGTGGTAATCGAGTTGTGGATGCTCGATATAGCTTTTGAATCCAAACAGCTCGTTCTGTGCCAACGGGAAATGAAGAGGTGTTTGTGGCACTCGAGGTCCGTAAACCATCTTGTTCACCCACAGGAAGTCGCCGGTGAGCAGTGTCTTCTCGAGCGACGACGAGGGAATCTGGTAGTTCTGCCCCACAAAGATAAACAGGAAATACACCAGGATGAGAGCATAGATGATGGCGTCGACCCAGCTCATGACCTTGTGCACCAAGCGGCTCTCGCTGTGCTTCCACCAGCTCCAGGGGATGAACTGCGTGAGATAGATGTCGGCAAGCAGGAACCATGCCAGCGATACCCACCAGTTGCCCAACCAAGCTACCCATGCAAAGAAGATGAGGCTCACGATGCCAAATCTTATCCAGCGTGTTGTCTTTACCCTGCGCAGGCGTTCCATGAGAGACCCCGTCTGTTTAACCAATCCTGCTTCTTGTTCTTCGTTATTGTTTTTCATCTTATTATCTTTGTTATCAGCATTATTTGTGTTGTCGTCAACAACTTTTTTACCGTCTTTATTGTCTTTCATTTTCAGTATGGAACAAGTTGATATATCAAAATTGAGTGCAAACTTAGTGAAAAAAGTTGATACGATAAAATTTAGACATTATTTTAGCATTTTTTGATACCGTGCAGGTAGTCTTTAAACTGCGTTTTTGATAAAGTCTACAATCAATCCTGAAGCTGTTGATGAAATATTGCCCTGTGCTGCGTGGTTCATGCTCAACCCCACGTCACACCCGCTGGGGTACATGACGTGGGGTTACCTCACTTCGTCCACGCTGGGGACGTTCTGGCCCTGCTGCCAGCCACCCCCATGCTTTACATTCAAAAACTCAAACCCAAATAATGGCAGGCAGTCGTTGCCGACCTATATCTGTTTTCATTATGAGGCTTTGACAGTTTTTTATCGGACATCAATATGATTTTTTATTGTGGGTTGAGATATTTACTTAGTCAGGAACTTGCTGTTGATGTAGGCGTTGAATGTATCGCGGTAGCTGTCGCCAATGGGCACTTCCACATTCTCACCCAGCATGATTCGGTTCTTGCTGATTTCTTGAATCATTTTCAGATTGATAATATAAGACCGGTGCACTCGCATGAAAGAGCGGCTCGGCAGGCGTTCTTCCATCTTTTTCATGCTCAGCAGCACGATGATGGGGCGTTGATAATCTACCAGATGGATGCGCAGATATTCGCTCATAGCCTCTACATAACGAATGTCGCTGATTTTGATGCGCACAATCTTGTACTCGGTCTTGAGGAAGATGGCGTCATCCTCGTCGATTTGGCTCACTTCCTGCAAGGAGCGAATCGCCTCTTGGCGCTTCTTTAGTTTTTCGGCGGCACGTTTCATCTCTTCGCATCCAAAGGGCTTGAGCAGGTAGTCGACTGCATTGAGCTGGAAACCTTCGACAGCATACTCGCTGTAGGCTGTGGTGAAAACCACCATGGGTGGATTTTCCAGCGACTTGATAAAATCCAGCCCGTTTAGTTCTGGCAGGTTGATGTCGCAGAAGATGGCGTCAATTTTGTTTTTCTCAAGAACCTCTTTGGCGTCGATAGCACTTTGGCAAGCAGCCACAAGTTCCAAGTATGGAATTTTCTGGATGTAGTTCTCCATCTGCTTCAAAGCAAGAGGTTCATCGTCTATTATTATGCAACGTATCATGATTTTTTGGGGCTTTTTGTTTTGTATTTAATAAAATAGCATCTAACGCAAACTGTCTTGTCCTTGATTGTCTTGAATATCACGTTTCGAGAATTTCACCTATTTTAGAAACTTAAATTATTTAAGATTATCTTCTTCGTTATGAATATTTGGGTCGCTGGTGAAGACGGGAATATCCATGTTTACAATGAATTCGTCATCTTCATCGGTGATGTCGAGAGTGTAGTTGCTGCCGAACATCAGGTCAAGCCGGCTCTTGATGTTGGTAAGTCCCACTCCACTCGCCTCGCTCACTTTCTTGCCGTTGCCATTTGGTTTAGGCTGCTTGCTGTTGCGGCAGGTGTAGCTGAGGCGTTGCTCTCCAATCTCGCTCGTGTAGCGCTTGGCTGCCACTTCGATAAAAGACTCCTTGTTGTAGCTTACGCCATGCTTGAAGGCGTTTTCTACAAATGAGATAAAAATCAGTGGAGGAATCCAGATGCCTCGACCGTCGTCGGGATTGTTGGCAGTGAATTTCAGCTTGTCGTTATAGCGCAGGCTCATGAGACTTACATAGTTGGCCATGAATTCCACTTCTCGCGACGCTTGAACATATTCATGGTTGCTCTCATACAGGATGTATCGCATCAACTTCGACAGGTCGATAATGCTCTCTTGGGCTTTTTCGGGGTCGATATCTACAAGAGCATGGATGTTGTTGAGCGTGTTCATGAAGAAATGAGGGTGCAGCTGATATTTCAAGTGCTCCAGATGCTGCTTGAAATTTTCTTTCTCCAGCTCGTCGAGACGTTGTTTCGCTGCAAGCGACCTGATATAAAGCTTCACGCCAAGATTGGTGCCCAAGCCAAAGAGGAACAAGATAAACGACACGATGTCACGGCGCTGGAAGGCCGGAGGAACGATGGGAGTTTTCTTCAGTTCTTCTTTTACTCCAGGGGGTGGACCAGGAGGAACCACCTCCACACCACCCACGGGTAGCTCTACTACCGTTTTGCCCGGATCGTGGAGCCTGGGCTGGTCGGGACGTTGATTACACTGATAGAGCATGAACACACCAGCAAGAATTGCCACTCCCGTCACATAATACCATGGCTTGTGCTTGTAAACAAGCATCGGTGCTATTATCTGGTCGTGAATAGCAAAAGCTACAACATAGACGATGAATATCTTCCAGCTCTTGAGCAAGTCGTTAACCAAGAATTGTGTGTCGGTTATATCTTGTCCATGAAATAAGGCACTGAATGTTGGAGCAAGGAATATCATCAGCACCAATATTGTGTAGATGCCATACTCATAGTGACTTAAACGGCTGTGCGGGTTCATTGCGTTTTTTCCTCTTTAAAGCGTGACTAAAGTTTACAAAGATAGTTATTATATTTTTTTTTACAACCATTTTTCAGCAGAAGATATTATTCACTCAATAAACACCCATTATTATGGTGATGAGGAGTGTTTCGACGCTTGAAAATACCAGTGAGTTCTTTAAAATTGCTTGAGAGTCACATAAAAGAAAAATAACCAATCAAAAATAGTACTTAGGGTGAAGAAAAAACTGATTTTTGAAAGTTTTTTAAAATTAATTTCCCGATTTGCTTTTATATTAGGTAAATATCTATTACTTTTGCACCGCAAAATTAAAAAGTGAAATTTAAAACACAGATTTTTACATATATTATGGCAAAAAAGAAACAACAGGAAACCCGTACCAAGCTCGAAGAAATCAATGATTCGCTGTCGGGTATCGAACAAAAGTTTGAGCAACACAAGAATCTCATTTACTGGATTGTATTGGGAGTTTTGATTATTGCTCTTCTCATTTGGGCTTACTTTAAGTTTATCTATGGACCCAATCTGGAGAAAGCCAACAATGAACTGTCCAAGGCCGATGTAGCACTTTATATGCAGCAAGACACTGCGACAGCATTGAAGGGCTATGAGAAAGTGGCAAAGAATTACAGCAATCCTGCAGCCAACATGGCAAAATTCAATGCCGCACGACTCCTTTTTGCAAAGGGTGATAAAAAATCTTTGAAAAAATCTTTGAATTATCTTGAGGATTATTCTCCAAAGGGAACAGTTGTTGGTCCAGCATCTCAATCGCTTCTTGGCGACTGCTATGTGAATGAAAAGAAATATGACAAGGCACTTGCTTGCTATGACAAGGCTATCAAACTTGCTGGTGACAACAAAACTTATATCGCTCTTTTCATGGAGAAGAAAGCCAATGTTCTCCACGCCCAGAAGAAGTATACCGAGGAGCTGGCTATATTAAGGGAGCTCGAGACCAAGTATGTTGGACCAGGCCGATATGATGCTCGAATTGAGCAAGCTAAAGCAATGGGAGGCAAAGAAGCTAAATAACTGCTGAACTTTGTTGAACATCAATAGAATATTAAAAGTTGGATAAAGCGTTTGTTTCGCTATGTCCAACTTTTTTCTTATCTTTGCACTATAACACACTTCAAAATCATTAACTATGGAACCAAAATATAGACGAATCTTGCTCAAGCTCAGCGGCGAGTCGCTGATGGGCAAGCAAGGATACGGAATCGACAGTGAGAGAGTAAACGACTATGCCGAGCAAATCAAGGAGCTCGTCGAGGCCGGAGTGCAGGTGGCTATCGTGATTGGAGGCGGAAACATCTTCCGCGGGCTCTCGGGGGCCGCCAGCGGCTTCGACCGCGTGAAAGGAGACCAGATGGGTATGCTCGCCACAGTAATCAACTCACTGGCACTCTCGTCGGCACTTGAGGCACAAGGTCAGCCAGCACAGGTGTTCACCGCAATCGCCATGACACCAGTGGGAGAGCACTACACCAAGTGGCGCGCAATCGACGCCATGAATCAAGGCAAGGTGGCCATCATGTCGTGCGGCACAGGTAACCCCTTCTTCACCACCGACACCGGCAGCACGCTGCGTGGCATCGAGGTAGAGGCCGATGTCATGCTCAAGGGCACCCGCGTCGACGGCATCTACACCGCCGACCCCGAGAAGGATCCATCGGCCACCAAGTTCGACACCATAACCTATGACGAAATCATCAAGCGCGGTCTTAAAGTCATGGACATGACCGCTACCGTGATGGCCAAGGAGAACAACTTGCCCATCCACGTGTTCAACATGGACGTCAAGGGCAACCTGCGCAAAGTCTTAGCCGGCGAGCCCATAGGAACGGTGGTGACACCATAATAAATACACATCATATCTATATAAAACATGTGGGATTAGTGTTGCAAAATCACTAATCCCGCTTAGTTTATGTCCAGAGGAGATAAATAAGAGCGAAATGGTATAGAGTGATGAGTGAGATGGGTGTAGTGGGTTAGATGGGTGCAATGAGAGTGGTGAGTGAGATGGGTGTAGTGGGTTAGATGGGTGCAATGAGTGTGGTAAGTGAGATGGGTGAAGTGGGTTAGATGGGTGCGATGAGTGTGGTGAGTGCGATGAGTGTAGTGGGTTAGATGGGTGCAATGAGAGTGGTGAGTGAGATGGGTGTAGTGGGTTAGATGGGTGCAATGAGAGTGGTGAGTGCGATGG
>CAMVKS010000097.1 GCA_947167995.1 uncultured Prevotellaceae bacterium | reverse complement strand
AAGGCTATGCTGAACCGTGGATATGCAAAAGGTGGCCACCGCTTGGACAACTTCTATTCATGTGAGTGGTACATACATAGACTCACAAAGCCTGACGGTACTGTGAAATGCACGGAATACGAAACGCTGGCACAACTGCTTGCCCATAGACTGAAGCAGGACTGCATAAGCGACAACACCGAGCCACGTGGCAGCAACTTATATCCTGGCGGCAAATGGGGCTTGCACCATGCGCAAGACGTGGACACTTACTTCGTGGTGGAAGTGGTGGAAAGGATTGAATACCGCACGCAAGGTGGCAATGTATTCGAGACATGGGGCAATGTGTGCCGACTGGTGCCGGTGAACCGCTTCGGCAATCTTATCCTTGACGAGGATAACCGCGACAACATTGAAGAATTGAGAATTGTGCCGGTGTGCATCGATGCCACAGATAGAGATAAAGGACCAATAACATTCCTGGAGTGTGGAGACTTCGGCAATGATGCTGACACTGGTCCAGCTCACCACTCTCATAACCCAAACAATCCATTTCTCTCTGACTATGCAGATATTGACGAAGTGATTCAGTTCGGGGCTTGCCGCACTGTAGGTAATGGTGAGAGAGAGGCGAAGGATGAGATATTCAGCAACCTGAATGTGGCATTCTGGGATGGAGCGACTGCAATGTTTCCGCCACATCTGCCGCATCCGTGGATTGACTCTTATGACACAGATTACTCTTATGTGACACAGAACACTGACTCACCACAAGGTACGCTGACAATAACATGGAGAGCAATCTACGCAAACCACCCGTTCTCACTGCGAATCAACAACCAGGCATACGGACAAGGAGTGGAACGCACATCGTTCACTAACATCGACCGAAAGAAGAAATACCAGTTCTCCTTCCTTGCCAAAGAGATTCCTAATGTACGCTCCACATTCTTCATCGATGGAAAGAAATACTTATGTGTCAAGCTTACGGCCCAGTTCAACGAAGAGGGTATGTCCCAACTCCTCAAAGGTGAGTTCTACAAAATCGTGGACAGAAGTGGCTAACTTGCCACTTCCTCCACTTCTTTTCGCTCCTCATCGTCATCCAGTGCGCCTTTGAATTGCTTGACCTCGCTATGCACAAGCATACTGTGTTCTTGGATATAGCGGTTTGTAGTACTGACATCGCTATGACGTGCTTGGTCACGAGCAATAACCACACCCTGCTCATTGGCAAGATCACGAATACCGCTATCTTTCAATGAATAGAACTGGTACTCATCTCCCCATCCTAATGCCTCACGCATCTTTTTCCATCGACGGTTGTACTGGTCGGCATTGCAACGGTCAGCAGCTGGCTTGAAATGCCTGCCGAATAAGAAGTAATCAGCAGGAGCAGAGAGAACACCAAGTTCAATCATTAGTTTTAATAATGTGTCATTCAAAGCCACCTTTGCACTTTTCTTGTTCTTGCTGAAATCCTCGCTGACAAAGATGGTCTTCTCTTTAACTGATATATCGCCAACTTTGAGATATGACAGCTCAGTAGGACGAATAAACGTGAAGTATTCCATGTAGCACGCAAGCAGGAAATGCTTGTCCTCTTTTTTGAGATGCCGCCGCATTTGCTGAAGCATTTTGGGAGTTAAGTCCTTGCGATGTTTCTTCTTCTCATCAAGTGCTGGAATGCCATCAACAGGATTATTGTCAATGTACTTGCGAGATACCATGAACTCAGCGAAACTAAAGCACCAACCACGATAGTTGTTACGTGTGCGTTCGCTTACACCACGGTCAAGGTAGAGCCAGTCCAAGTATTCATTGACGAATATTCCGTCAAACTGATAAGCATATTTAATTGGTGTAACGCAAGAATCGAGATACTGGTTCAATACATTGATTCGAGATTGGTAAGAATGCTTTGTTTTCTTTCTTGATTTTCGCCCAATATACTCCATATATCTAGATAAGACTTCTGATATTAATGTAAACCCACGACTTTCTTGCGCATTTACCCAAGGATTCCAGCCACTTCGCAGTTGACGAGTTATGGCTTCAATAATTTCGGCTGCTCGGCGCCTTTTTTCTGATTTCTTTTTGATATTGTCGAGCATGAATTTTTTGCGTTTCATTTCGCCAATTACAGGGTCAAACGCAAAGAAATCGACATACCAAGTTTTGCCTTCATGGAGCCTCGGATAGGTGAATCCGAGCGTTTCTGTGGCTGTGTTTCGTTTTGTTAGATACGACATTTTTTTAACATTTTTTGTCAGCCAATCGGATTTCAAAAAATGTTTCCATTAATAATCATTGAAAAATTACTGTCCCTATGGTGTCCGAGTAATTTTAAAAAATTAGGGCTAACTATCTGATTGTCAGATTGTTAACCCTGATTTGGCGGAGAGGACAAGATTCGAACTTGCGGTAGAGTTACCCCTACGGCAGTTTAGCAAACTGCTGGTTTCAGCCACTCACCCACCTCTCCAGTGCCATTATAAGTGCTGAATTTTCATTAAGCGACTGCAAAGTTAGTGCTTTTTTTTATATCTGCAAAACTTTTTTTGCCAAAAACGAATATTTTTTTCACAACCTCTCATCTCAAAACTCAAAGACCTTCTGTAATAGCCTAATATCAAAGCTATTACAAAAAACAACTATTTTGCACCACCCACGTCAACTCATTGACGAGGTTTTGCCAAGCATGCCGAGGGTGCTCAAGAATCATGTTTTCATGACATTTTAATGTTTTTTCCTCTCTTGTGATGATTATTTAAATAAAAAATACTATCTTTGCAAATTAATAGTATATCATCGATCGATTTGTAATGAAAGTAAAAATACATAGGGAGGGCCAGAGCATCATCTTTGTGCTGTTGCTTATCTTGCTGGCCATCAACATTCCGGCCTATCTGTTTTTTGAACTCAAGTGGATTCCTATCACGCTTATCGTCATCAGCACGATACTGTTTGCACTGGTAGTGAACTTCTTCCGTCTGCCTCAGCGACATTTCAGGGGCGACACCGACGGAATCGTGGTTTCGAGCGTCGACGGCAAGGTAGTGGCTCTCGAAGAGGTGTATGAAGGTGAATATCTTCACAAGAATGTGATTCAGCTCTCGGTGTTCATGTCGGTGTTCAATGTGCATGCCAACTGGGTACCTCTCAAGGGCAAGGTCAAGTATGTCAAGCACCATGCGGGACGATTCCTGGCTGCCTATCTGCCCAAGTCGAGTACCGACAACGAGCGCTCGGCCATCGTCATCGAGAGCGAGAAGAACGGCGAGGACGTGCTGGTGCGCCAGATTGCGGGTGCCATTGCGCGACGCATCGTCACCTATGTTGAAGCAGGCGACGAGGTCGACATCGACAACTTCATTGGATTCATAAAGTTTGGCTCCAGAGTCGACATCTACCTGCCACTCAACAGCGAGATTCTTGTCAAACTTGGCGACATCACAACCGGTGGCATCACGCCTATTGCACGACTCAAAGCCAAAGAAGATTGATGAAACTGCTAAAAGCCATAAAGAACAACATCCCTAACGCCATCACCTGCCTGAACCTGCTCTTCGGTGCCATGGCAGTGATAGTGGCGTTCAAGCCCTTTGACGTCACGCTGTGGGGACTGCAAGGCTACCAGATGGCTTTCATCCTGATAGCCTTGGCAGCTGTTGCCGACTTCTGCGACGGCCTTGTGGCTCGGTTGCTGCATGCCGTCTCCCCCCTGGGCAAGGAGCTCGACTCGCTAAGCGACTGCGTGAGCTTTGGACTGGCACCAGCCATAATCTTATATAATGTGATGCTTGCCGCCGGTATCAACCAGTGGTTGTGTCTCACAACGCTGCTCATCCCGGTGTTTGGTGCGCTCAGGTTGGCACGTTTCAACATCGACACACGTCAGGCCACCACCTTCACCGGGCTTCCCATCCCTGCCAACGCCATCTTCTGGATAGGATTCATCAATTATTATGCCACTCACCACACCATCAGCCAGTGGATAGTGCTTGCGCTCATTGTGGCGTTGTCGCTGCTCATGGTGTGCAACCTGCGCATGTTCTCACTCAAGGTACATGGCTTCGGCATCAAAGAAAGTTTCAGGCAGTATATTCTGTTAGGAGTGTCGCTGCTGTTCATCATCCTTGCAGGAGTGAGCGGATTGGCCTGTGTCATTGCATTTTATGTACTTTTCTCCATTCTTTTCAAGGAGAAAGAAGCATGATGTATCGATTTTGGCACAGAATTTGCTCAATTAGATTCTGATTTACTTTTTTAGTCTTGAAATTTCTATATCATGTTCTGGTTTATCCTGTTTTTGATACTGCTCTATTTCATCGTCGCCCCCATCTTCAGGGTGTGGCGCAAGATGCGTCAGTTCAAGGACGAGTATGAGCAAGCAATGAATCGTCAAGGAAGCTATCAGCCAGGCAGTCGCGATGACCAACGCACCGACGAGCAGCGCGAAATGGTTGAACGTTACCGTCGTTACAGCGAGGAGAACGCCGAGAATGTGGACTTCGAGGAACTCGACGGCCCCATCAGCGAAGAACCACAACCCAGCAACTACAACCAGAACAGCTCAACCAAATACCAAGAAGAACCCGTCAGCGACGCCGAATACGAGGAAATCTAAATAAGTAGTATGTGTTAAGTGTTAAGTAAAGTCGCCGAGGCGGCTATGCTTAATTTACTCACATTCTCCTTTATTGTCACTTCACCATCACTTTGTGGGCGGTGCCGTCGCTCATCAGGACGATGTTCACTCCTGGCTCCGGAGCGTCGATGCGTTGTCCCTCGACGTTGAAGCGTGCGAGCTCGGTAGCGTTAGGGTCGGCCAGGATTACCGATGCCGACTCCACAGGTGTCTCGCCTGTGAAAAACACCACGCGCGGCATCATGAAAGCATCGGTCGCAATCCACCGCACCGAGTTGGGGATTATCACGGCATAGAGCCAGTTGTAGCCTGTCGAAGGTTCGCCCGTGGGATTGTAGAGCATGTTGCTCGGGATGACCTCGGCCCCCGAAGGAACCTCTATCACCTTGTCGATCAAGAAATGCTGGTCCCAGTCGTCGCGGCCATACCATCCCGACCTGACGAGTGTGGTCATGTCCTGGGTGTAGATGTGCCCGTGCTTGCACTTGAAGCCATCAGGGCTGTAGAAGTATCCTTTCTCGGTAATCATATCCTGTGCGCCTGCAGCAAGTGATATCATCGCAAACAGTAATAGCAGTGTCTTTTTCATAATGTTCCTGGTTTTATTGATGGTCACAAAAATAGTGAAAAATATCGTGTTAACAAAAATTGCACATTATTTTATTGCTGCTTCTTGCTTTTTTCAACAAAAAAGAACTAAATTTGCACATTCACTACAATTATCTTTTAATTAAACTAATTATGGCAACTACCAAAAAAACTAAACCAACTGCAACCAAAAAAGCAACTGCTAAGAAAAACGTAATTGGCGAAGCCAGCAAGCGCTGCATGGCCATGGAAGAAAAGTATGGAGCTCACAACTATCATCCACTACCCGTTGTCCTGAAGAAGGGCAAGGGCATCTATGTGTGGGACGTTGAGGGCAAGAAGTACTTCGACTTCCTCTCAAGCTACAGCGCTGTGAACCAAGGCCACTGCCATCCACGCATCGTGAAAGCCCTCAAGGACCAGGCCAGCAAGCTCTGCCTCACCTCACGCGCTTTCTACAACGACGCCCTGTGCGAGTATGAGAAATTCATGCATCAGTACTTCGGCTATGACAAGGTGCTCCCCATGAACACCGGTGCCGAGGGTGTTGAGACCGCTTTGAAACTCGCACGCCGCTGGGGTGTTGCTAAGAAAGGTATTCCCAATGACAAAGTAAAGATTATATGCTGCGAGGGTAACTTCCATGGCCGCACAGTGACCATCATCACCATGAGCGATGATCCAAGTTCGTTTGCCGACTATGGTCCACTCACTCCTGGTTTCATCCGCATTCCTTACAACGACCCCGAGGCTCTGAAGAAAGCTCTTGAGAAATATGGCGACGAGGTGTGCGCATTCATCGCCGAGCCCATTCAAGGTGAGGCTGGTGTTTTCGTTCCCGACGATGGCTACCTGAAGAAATGCTTCGACCTGTGCCACGAGCACAACGTGCTCTTCATTGCCGACGAGGTGCAGACAGGTATCGCCCGCACAGGTAAGATGCTCTGCTCGATGCACGACGGCATCCGCCCCG
>CAMVKS010000096.1 GCA_947167995.1 uncultured Prevotellaceae bacterium | reverse complement strand
CGAGAGGTGCAGCTTTTCGAGATTATTCCGGAGCCTACGCAATCTGTCCCGGCCTTCGCAAGCAGAATATGTTTTTAGCAAACATATCAATGATTTCACAAGCGATGTCCTTACAAGTTTTTGTCGCTCTTTTTTGATAGTTGATGATTTATTGCTATTTTTGCAATTTCCAAAACAGAACACACAACATGGAAGAACTACAAATCCACTCTCTGATATATGACCTCGCGCTGATTTTGACACTTGGCGCTGCGGCAACCATCATCTTCAAACTTCTCAAGCAACCTGTGGTGTTAGGATACATAGTGGCAGGATTTATAGCAAGTCCCCACTTCGCATTCCTGCCCTCGGTTGGCAATGAGGCAAATATAGAGTTCTGGGCACAGATAGGCATTATCGTTCTTCTTTTCTCGTTAGGACTGGAATTCAGTTTCAAGAAACTCATCAACGCGGGTGGCACAGCTATTGCCACCGCATTGATAATAGTGCTTGGCATGATGGGCACAGGTTTCGTCATAGGCAAGACCATGGGGTTCACCTCGGTCAACAGTATCTTCATGGGCGCTATGCTGTCGATGTCGTCAACCACCATCATCCTCAAGGCGTTGACCGACTTGAACATGCGTCACCGCAAGTTCGTACCCGGTGTCTTTGCCGTGCTCATAGTCGAAGACCTTTTTGCTGTTGTCATGATGGTGATACTATCTTCGATAGCCATTAACGAAACCGTGGCTGGAGGTGAGATGCTCAAGAGCATCCTCAAGTTGTCGTTCTTCCTCATCATCTGGTTTGTGGTTGGAGTCTTTCTCATACCCACTATTTTCAAGAAGTTCCGCCGAGTCATCAGCGACGAGATGATGCTTGTCATTGCCATGGGGCTCTGTTTCTTCATGGCCATCTTCTCGGTCGAGAGCGGTTTCTCGATGGCTCTCGGAGCCTTTGTCATGGGTTCTATTTTAGCCGGGACGAGCGAGGCCGAGCGCATCGAGCAAATCATCAACCCCGTGAAAGACCTTTTCGGAGCCATCTTCTTCATCTCGGTGGGAATGATGGTAAATCCCACCATCATCGTTGAGCATGCCGGCACCATCACGCTGCTATCGATAGTCGTGATTGTGGGAATGATAGTCTTTGGCACAACGGGAATGCTCGCCACAGGACAGCCTCTGAAGATTGCCATGGAAAGCGGATTCAGCCTTACGCAGATTGGAGAATTCTCATTCATCATCGCCACTTTGGGAACCACATTGGGAGTGCTCGACAAGAGTGTATATCCCATTATCGTGACGGTGTCGGTGATAACAACGTTTACCACTCCCTTCTTTATCAAGAGCGCGATACCGTGCTACAAATTTGTCGAGAGCCATCTCCCAAAGCGCTTGAGCATAATTCTCGAGGGTTACACCAAGAGCGCCAGCGCCGACGTCAAGCAGTCGCAGCGCAACATCTGGACAGGTATCATCAAGCGACATGCAACTCGACTCGTGCTTTTCTCGGCGGTAATAATAGCTTCGATTTTCTTGCTGCGCAGATATCTCATACCACTTGTGATGCCCTTGCTGAGCAAGGTGATGAGCCCATCCCTCGCCAAGCTCTTGAGCCTGACGGGAGCTCTGATAGTGCTCTCTCCGTTCTTCTATGCCATCATCACACCTAAACTCAAAAAGAAGGAACGCATTCTGCTACATTCGGTCAACGGCATGGTCATCGTGCCTCGTGTTGTAATGATGGTAGTGGGGGGCGTACTTTCGATGTCTTTCATCACTTCGCTGTTTTATGGGTTCTATTCGAGCCTCACTTCGGTGGTGGTGGCAATCCTCTACATTGTGGCACTGCTACTGCTGCTTGCACCCATGGCACGCAAGCAACTCGAATCTATCGAGAAGAAATTCATCAGCAACGTCAATGAGCGAGAATACAGGCGCACGGGCAAGGAGAACAACCTCGTCAGCGACATGCACCTTGCCTACATGAGAGTGGGACATGAATGCCCGTTTGTGGGCGAAAGGCTTAAGAACGCCGACTTGAGACGCAAATATGGCATCAATGTCGTTGATATTCAACGGAACTCTGTCCGATACCCCATTCCCACAGGCGACATGAGAATATTCCCCGGCGACCAGATTGGTGTCATAGGAACTGATGAGCAGATTCAGGCGTTGCTGCCGCTATTGGAATCCAGCAAGGCTACTGCCGCCAACGAGACTACCGAAGTGCTTTTCACTCACTTCGAGCTCACCGACAGCTCACCCTTGGTGGGCAAGAGATTAGGAGACACCAGCCTCCGGGAAGATTATAAATCAATGATTGTGGCTCTCGACCGAGGGGAAGAAGACTTCATCGACATCACGCCCGAAATAGTGTTCCAGGCGGGAGATGAAATCTGGATTGTGGGCGACAAAACTCTGATGAAAAAACTGAAATAGCGCGGCACGCAGAGCACACTACACGTCTTCTTGCTCTGGTTGTGCTTCCTCTTCGGGCTGCGTGGGTTCTGAGCCCTCGACCTTCGGCTCGGTCTTGGATTGTTTCCCCCTTCTGTGAATCTCGTCATGGATGCCATGGCCCATCTTGCTGATGTGCTTCCGGCTCTCGACAAAACGCTTGTCGATGCTTTCCTCAAGCCGCTTGTTGAAGCTAAAAGGCATGAGCGACACTAACGCCGAGATAAAAGCCAGAATGGTCAAACCAGCACTCAGGTAATACCCTATTCCCAACGAGTTGATGGGCATGCCTTCACTCATCTCGGTATCGCCAATGACCGCCGGATCGTGAGCCAAAGAAATGCCCTTGAAATTAGCCAACAGGCCCACAAAGAAGAATATCGCCATAAAGAGGAGAATGGCGTCGATAATTCCCCAGTAACGGCTCTTCAGGCAGTTGAAGCCTATCGCAAGGAACAACGTGATGAATGGAGTGAGGGCATATAATATGAATCGGTAATCAGGACCATAGGTTATCAGGCTGGAAGTGAATCCCAAACCATTGAGACTTCCCATGTAAGTGATGTTAAATAGTGGAAGAAATATATAGCACACAAGTGCCAGTACAATCAAGAGGTTGGTTATAGGTTTCATGAATTGTCAATCAATTATTGGTGATGAACACACCTTAATATATATATTTATTTATCAGCGAAAGTACTACTTTTAAAGCAATCACGCAGTAGATATTATTGAAAATATTGTTAATTTGGGTTTAGTAATCATAATTAATATTTGCCAATAAACAAGGCTAATAGATTGCACTCCTTTTTGTTACATAGTGCAAGAGTACTGTCGACAACAAAAAAGAAGAAGTTATTACACTCCTTTTGATGACTGCCTTTTGCCACTATATTCATCTGCAACAGCAACGACACTGCCACTGTGAGCGACAGCAATGTGAGCGATGCATTTGGAAAAATAGTGATGAACATCAAGAATCCGGCAGCATCAATGGCAATGCCAATATCACTGCCCAGATAGGCAAAGCGGCAACGTCACTGAACTATGTGGCCTCTCACGAAGTTGCACCTTTTCATGGCTTTGTGAGATTGTTTTTTTCCGTGTTGCTGTGAGGTGTCCTCTCACAAAGATGCATCTATCGATGTCGAAAAGCTGGCTTACGCCAGATTATTTTTTCTTCGTAAGTCTCTTGAGAAAAATTCTACGGAGTTATGGAGTAATGGAGTATTTTTGACTCCTTAACTCCTCAAACTCCGTAGAAAAAACAGTGTTGGTTATTTGATTATCTTCTCGGTGGTGCGGGAGCCGTCGGTGTAGGTAGTAACCTTGAGGTTCACGCCCTTGAATGGCTCGGCGCTCTCCACACCGGCGAGGTTGTAGTAGCAATAACACCTCATTCTGCTTTTTGAATTCTTATCACTGCCCTAAAATTTTATTGTATACCGCAGTGATGTCGGCGGCAGTAACTTTGCAGTCTCCATCCACGTCATACATCACGTTATAATCATATTCATCAGTGCTGTTAAGTAAAAAGTTATATATTGCTGTCACATCGGCAGCAGTAACGGCACCATCTCCGTTTACGTCTTTCTTTAATACTTGTGCTTGATAATATTTACAACCTTTGTAAACCAGCTCGCCATTTTCATAAACTGCCGCAAGACCTGACAAGGGGTTTATACCAGTTTCATAAATTCTATAAGGAATAAGCAAGTCGCCAAAATCACAGTCAACACCTATGCCTTCTATAGTTTTAAATGAATCTTCATCATTGTCTATAAAAAAACCTTTCCTTATAGTTCCTCCAACCTCAACTTCAATCGACGAGAAGCCATTTATGACGTGATCTGTATTGTAATTGTAGGGACCATCACTACCAAATGCCATGAAGGCTTCATCAGGCAAAAACATCGCTTTGTTGAAGTCATATAATGTTTTTGGCATCCACCACCAATAATTATAAAAGAAAAAATCATCTTCTTCGTAAGTGTAACTAAATACTGTGACAACCTTATTTTCTTCTCTTACATAGGCAACAAAAAATGGTTCTTGAGCGTTGCCCTGTTCGTCATAGTCAGTGCGATAGATGTTATGGTATAATTTCCCGTCAATAGTTGTTGTTCCATTAAACTCAAGGGTGTAAAGACAGAAAAGTTTATAGTGATCAGTATTGGCTCCACTCCAATAATCACCTTGATTATCACCCACATATTCCCAAACGACGCCTTCACGAACGAGGGGGACGTATTCCGACAAATAATCTACTGCTGCTTCATAGTCTTCTCCTTTGAATAGTATTTCGCCATTATCCTCAAACCAGGCAAGAGATGTGTGAGAACCGTCTGGCATGGCCATTGGCCATGGGTCATAAAAGACATTGTCAAGACAGCCAACCCCCTCAGCTATTCTTTTTGTGTTACCAACATTGTACAAGTTAACCAAATTGTCTCCTAATTGCATTTGTTCACTAGAGACTGGTGTCAAAAATATTTCTTCTAATGTATAAGGGGATGTTATATCGTTGAAATCATAAATCTTATATTCATTTATATCTTCATTTGATATTATACAACCATATACCTCAGAATCAACAGGAATGATATAAATCTGCTTGTCTTGCTCTCTGACATAAGCAACGAGTCGGTTATTTTGTGTCGCATCATTGATGTTGGCAGCATAGAGCATGCTATAAACATTCCCTCCGATTTCTTTCTGCCCATCAAATTGGTATGAGGTTAAGGACTCAATATTTTCTATTGAATTATTATAATACTCAACCCATTTCACTCCTTCGCGAACCAGGGGGACATATTCACTTTCTTCGGCGCTGGCACTGGTTATCATCAGCATGCCCAGCAAGGAAAAAATAATCTTTTTCATAACCGTTTATTTTTATGTGTTAAACTTAATTATATTGCGATATTGCAAAGTTATAAACATTTTTTTAATTTACCCCCCCATTTGTTAAATTGCGTTAAAACAAGTGGTTTTGTTGGTATTTTGAGCTCAAAATCCAGTTTATGTGACTCAATTTGAACCAATTGTTGCGGTGAATAATCTCACAAAGCTGCATCTATCGATGTCGAAAAGCTGGCTTACGCCAGATTATTTTTTCTTCGTAAGTCTATTGAGAAAAATTCTACGGAGTTATGGAGTAATGGAGTATTTTTGACTCCTTAACTCCTCAAACTCCGTAGAAAAACAATGTTGGTTATTTGATTACCTTCTCGGTGGTGCGTGTGCCGTCGGTGTAGGTGGTCACCTTGAGGTTCACGCCCTTGAATGGCTCGGCGCTCTCAATGCCAGCGAGGTTGTAGTAGCGCACGCTCTTGACCAGCTTGTCGCCAGCGATAGTGGAGATGGCATTAAACTCCTTCAACTGTTGCGCCTCATCATAGGCAAAGCCTTTGTAAACCAACTCGCCATTTTCATACACTGCCGAGAGACTCGCCATAGGGTTTATTGAAGTTATATAATCCCTATATGGAACGAGCAAGTCGCCAAACCTACAATCTACACCAATGCCCTCTATAACTTTATATTCTTGTTCAAAATACCCATAATGTTCTATTCCATCATCATAATTTATGTGATATCCATTTCTTACTGTTCCTGCAACTTCAACAGTAATTGCCATATATCTATTATTTATACAAGATTTTATATAATCAAGAAGATTCAGTTCATAATCGCACTCCAAACCTAAATTTTCAACGGTTTCATAATCTGGCATGAACATGGGCTTATTGAAATCATATAATATTTCAGGAATATCCCACCAATAATAATGCTCAT
>CAMVKS010000095.1 GCA_947167995.1 uncultured Prevotellaceae bacterium | reverse complement strand
CTGGCTTATGCCTGGAAGAAAGGAGCGCTGCGATGGAAGTAAAGATTAAGAGCATGAAGCATGAGGACTTCAAGGACAACGAGTATATCGACCAGCTGGTTCAGGAGTTGAATGCCAGTGGTACCAATGTGGTAGTTGGCAAGCTCGACCAGCTGATAAACTGGGGCATCAGCAATTCATTATGGCCATTCTGCTTTGGAACAAGCTGCTGTGCTATCGAGTTCATGTGCCTTGGAGCTGCTCGCTATGACATGGCACGCTTTGGCTTTGAGGTAGCGCGCAATTCACCCCGCCAGGCCGATTATATCATGTGCCAGGGCACTATCACCTATCGCATGGCTCCGGCGCTGAAAAGATTATATGAGCAGATGGCAGAACCCAAATATGTGATTGCCTGTGGTGCTTGCACCGTGAGCGGCGGTCCATTCAAGAACAGTTATTGCGTGGTCAAGGGTATTGACGAGATCATTCCAGTTGATGTTTATCTTCCTGGTTGCCCTCCTCGACCCGAAGCCATGTTCTATGCACTGATGCAGCTTCAACGCAAGATCAAGGTTCAGAAGTTCTTTGGCGGCGTCAATAGAAAGCAGAAGCGTAAAGAGTTCTTTGAGAAGAACGCTGAGTAAACCAATCACGTAAGAAAACTAAAAGATACACATTATTAAATATGGCAGATACACAAGAAAAAATCGGCAAGTTATGTCCTGAGGCACAATTTGACTCAAGCGGTGAGTTCTTGCTGGTTACAGTGCCCGATGAGAAGTGGCACTCTCTTGCTAAATCACTCAAGGAAGACCTACACTTTGACTATCTTACTGCCCTCGTGGGTGTAGACTGGAAAGAAGAGCTTGGAGTCATGTATTATTTGACTAATACCGAGACCCAGGAGATTATTCATGTCAAGGTAGCCACAACTAATCGAGAGACACCTCGTCTGCACAGCGTGAGCGACCTCTGGGCTGTTGCAAATTATCAAGAGCGTGAGGTGTTTGACTTCTTTGGCATTGAGTTTATCAATCACCCCGACATGCGTCGTTTCTTCCTGCGCAATGACTGGGTGGGGTATCCATTGCGCAAAGACTATGATGATAGTCCTGAGAAGAACCCTCTACGCCTTGAGGATGAAGAGAATGAAGACAATACCTACCGTCTTGTTGAAGACGAGAACGGCAACGTGACCCGTATTGACGGCAAGGTGTTTGAAGACGATGAATATGTGGTAAACGTAGGGCCACAACACCCTTCCACCCACGGTGTTATGCGATATAGGGCTTCTATCGAGGGTGAGTTGGTGAAGAAAGTCGATGTTGTGAGTGGATACATCCATCGTGGCATCGAGAAGATGTGTGAAAGCCTGATGTATCCACAGACGTTGCTTTATACCGAGCGACTTGACTACATGTCGGCACACATCAATCGCCACTGCCTGTGCTTGTGTATTGAGAAGGCTATGGGACTTGAAGTACCTCATCGTGCTGAGCTCATTCGCATGATGATGGACGAGCTCATGCGATTGTCGAGTCACTTGCTCAGCTATGGATGTTTGACAATGGATCAGGGAGCGACTACTGCTTTCTTCTATGGTTTCCGTGACCGTGAGTTGATCTATGACATCTTTGATAAGACTTGTGGCGCACGCATGTCGATGAGTTATCTGACCATAGGTGGTGTCAAGGCCGATGTTCATCCCGACTTCATCAACGACGTGCGAAATGCCTGTGATGTAATCACCAAGAACCTAAAGGAGTATCACAAACTCTTCACCGGAAACGTGATAGCTCGAAACCGCATGATTGGTGTTGGTGATTTGAGCAAAGAAGATGCAATCAACTATGCCATCACAGGTCCTTCAGGACGCGCAAGTGGCCACCACTGCGATGTTAGAAAGTGCCATCCTTATTCTCTGTATAATGAGGTGGAGTTTGACGAAATCACATTTGAGACTGGTGACTCTATGGATCGCTACATGGTGAGAATGAAGGAGATGGAAGAGAGTATCAAGATATTGCGTCAGTGCTGCGACATGCTTGAGAAAGAAGGCATCGAAGGTGAATATATCGCCAAGGTTCCCAAACTCATCAAGTTGCCCGCAGGTCACTGGTATCAGCAAGTTGAGGGTAGCCGTGGCGCATTTGGCGTTTATTTAGAGAGCGACGGTGACCCCAAGCCATTCCAAAAGCCTTACCGCCTGCACTTCCAGAGTCCTTGTTTCAACTTGGTGGGTGTTGTTGACCTCACTTGCAAGGACAATCTGATAGCTGACCTTATTACCATCACTGCATCGTTAGACTATGTGATACCCGATATTGACAGGTAATAGCTTTCTCTGAGAAATTAAACAGATTTTAAATACACATATAATATATATAGATTATGTTTGACTTCAGTGTAGTCACCAAATGGTTTAACGACCTGCTCGTTAGCGTGATGCCGCAATGGTTGGCAACGACTATCGAGTGTGTGATTGTTGCAGTGCTACTGCTGCTTGCCTATACCTTGCTGGCGATGTTCTACATCATGTATGAGCGATGGGTGTGTGCCTGGTTCCAGTGCCGCCGTGGTCCACTGCGTGTGGGACCCTGGGGCTCATTGCAGATTTTCGCCGACGTAATCAAGATGCTTATCAAGGAAGTGGTGGGGCTGTGGAAGACCGATAATTTCCTCCACAAGCTGGCTCCCTACTTCGTGTTGGTTGCATCGGTGGTAGTTTTTGCATGCCTTCCTTGGGGTAAGGGTCTACAGGCCATTGACTTCAACATTGGCGTGTTCTTTATGACCGCCGTGTCGTCGCTTGGCGTGGTTGGAATCCTGCTTGCTGGCTGGTCGAGCAATAGCAAATACACACTGATTGGTGCCATGCGTAGTGGTGCCCAGATGATTAGCTATGAGCTCTCGATAGGTATAGCAATGCTCACAATAGTGTGTCTTGCAGGAACAATGTCGGTTACAGGCCTTGTCGAAGCACAGGAGAAAGGTTGGTTTATATTCACTGGACACATCCCAGCTATTATCGCATTCATCATCTATGTGATAGCAGCTACCGCCGAGACTAACCGTGGTCCCTTCGACCTTCCAGAGGCCGAGCATGAGCTCACTGCCGGTTATCACACCGAGTATTCTGGTATACACTTTGGCTTCTTCTATCTGGCTGAGTATCTTAACCTGTTTATTGTGTCGGGCATTGCCACTCTTCTTTTCTTAGGTGGATGGATGCCATTGCACGTGAATGGTTGGGACGGTTTCAATGCAGTGATGGATTACATTCCTTCTACTGTGTGGTTCCTGGGTAAGGCGATATTTGTGTCGTTCATCATTATATGGTTCAAGTGGTCGTTCCCACGTGTGCGCATCGACCAGATGCTTGCCCTCGAGTGGCGTTACCTGATGCCGATAGGGTTGTTCAATCTGGTTCTCATGGCGATTGTTGTGAGCTTAGGATGGCATTTTGCAGGATAATTTAAGAAATACAATTATAAAATAGCATAACACAAATTCTCGTGATTATGAACGAAAATTTTGGAAAAATAACACAAGTAATTGGTCCTGTTGTCGATGTGACATTTGAGGGTGAAGGCAATCAAGTGCCTGAAATCTATACTGCCTTGTCGGTAGTTCGTCATGATGGCACTGAGCTGATGCTTGAGGTGGAACAGCACATCGGTGAGAACACAGTGCGTTGCGTGGCGATGGACAGTACCGATGGCTTGCAGAGAGGCACAAAGGTCAACAATCTTGGTAAGCCAATCTCGGTACCAACAGGCGAACAAGTTAAAGGTCGTCTTCTCAACGTGATAGGCGAACCAATTGATCACCTTGCTGACCTTAAGGGTGGCGAGCGTAGGCCCATACATCAACCAACTCCCGACTTCAGCGACTTGTCAATATCTCAAGAGATTCTCTATACTGGTATCAAAGTTATCGACCTTATCGAGCCTTTCTCTAAAGGTGGTAAGATTGGTTTGTTTGGTGGCGCCGGTGTGGGCAAGACAGTGCTTATCATGGAGCTTATCCATAATATCGCTCACGGGCATAGCGGATTCTCGGTATTCACCGGAGTTGGCGAGCGCACCCGCGAAGGTAACGACTTGCTCCGAGAGATGATCGAAAGTGGCGTTATCAAATATGGCGAAAAATTCAAGGAGGAGATGGCCAACGGCGAGTGGAACCTCGACAGCGTTGACATGAAAGAAGTTGAAAAAAGTCAGGCCACACTGGTGTTCGGACAGATGAATGAGCCTCCTGGTGCGCGTATGCGTGTTGCACTTTCGGGTCTTACCGTTGCCGAGCAGTTCCGTGATCAGGACGGTGGAGGACGTGACATCCTGTTGTTTATGGACAATATCTTCCGTTTCACTCAGGCAGGTAGTGAGGTGTCGGCTCTGTTGGGTCGTATGCCAAGTGCTGTAGGTTATCAGCCCACACTTGCCAGTGAGATGGGTAAGCTGCAGGAGCGCATCACATCGACCAAGAGCGGTTCAATCACTTCAGTACAGGCTGTGTATGTCCCTGCCGATGACTTGACCGACCCCGCACCAGCCACAACGTTCAACTTTCTTGATGCGACAACCGTGTTGAGCCGCAAAATCACCGAGCTTGGTATTTATCCTGCCGTTGACCCATTGGCATCAACCTCTCGCATTATGGACCCCAATATCATTGGAGAGGAACATTACAATGTAGCACAACGAGTTATCCACTTGTTGCAGAAGTATAACGAACTACAGGACATCATTGCCATCCTTGGTGTTGATGAGTTGAGTGACGAGGACAAACTTGTGGTATCAAGAGCTCGTCGTGCTCAGCGCTTCTTGTCTCAACCATTCTTCGTTGCCGAGCAGTTTACTGGTGTTCCCGGAGTTATGGTTCCACTTAACGAAACAATCCGTGGCTTCAAGATGATTCTTGACGGCGAAGTTGACGACCTTCCCGAGCAGGCGTTCCTCAACGTGGGCACAATCGACGATGCTATCGCCAAGGGCAAGAAACTTCTTGAGCAAGTTGGATAATATTGATTTATATTTAATCATAGGCTAACACATTATGACACTGAAAATCATCTCGGCTGAACAGATTGAATTTGAGGGCGAAGTAGAGCAAGTGACTTTACCCGGAACATTGGGTTCTTTCCAGATTCTTAACAATCATGCTGCTCTCATTTCTTCGCTTGTGGCCGGCACAATGAGCTTTGTGGCTGGCGACAAGGTCGAGGAACGAGAGATTAAAGGTGGCATTGTCGATGTTAAGAACAACGTTGTGAGTGTTTGTCTTTATTGATAATAGATTATAACTCTTCTATTTATGAAGAAAGTAATAACAGCAATAGTCGCACTGGTGATTCTCGGGCTCATGGCATGGGGATATGCTCAGAGTGCTGCCCACCATAATGGACATAGTGACGAAAAGGTGAATCCCAAGGAGACAATCTTTGAGCACCTGGGCGACACTTATGGATGGGAGGTGCCTTTCTCGCACACCAAGAAGATTCCTTTGCCCATCATAGCTTTTGCCAAGGGTGGGGGATTGCACTGTTTCATGTCGAGTCGTGTCACTGGCGGTGAAACATGGCAGGATGGTGATGCGAGCTTCAAGATTCCTCACGAGGGAGATTACAAGGGAAAGCTTGTGCAAGTGCTTGACGACGGCACCGAATACCGTCCATGGGATTTCTCCATCACCAAGAACGTGTTGGGAATACTGATTGCTGCAGGATTGGTGATAATGATGGCTATGAGCCTTCGCAAGTGGTACAAGCGTGAGGGCATGAAAGGACCTAAAGGATTCAAAGGGATGCTCGAGCTCGTTATCGACTTTGTTTATACCGACACTATCAAGCCCATCATGGGCAAAGAAGCACCTAAGTATGGTCCTTACCTGCTCACAGCATTCTTCTTCATCCTCACGATGAACTTGTTAGGTTTGATAGTTATATTCCCAGGTGGAGCCAACCTTACAGGTAATCTTGCCGTGACGATGGTTTTGGCACTTATAACATTTGCTGTCACCAACCTCACAGGAACCAAGCATTACTGGAAGGACATCTTCTGGCCCGATGTGCCCATGGCTCTAAAGTGCCCGGTCCCAATGATGCCTCTAATCGAGTTCCTTGGCATCTTGACCAAGCCACTGGCATTGATGGTCCGATTGTTTGCCAACATGCTTGGCGGCCACATGGTTGTGATCGTTCTCATATTATTGATTATGGTGTTCGCTCAAATGTTTGGTACAGCTGTAGGTGCCGGCACTGCAATTATCTCGGTGTTGTTGTCACTGTTCATGCTTGTTCTCGACACCCTAATCAGTTTTATCCAAGCTTTTGTGTTCACTTTGTTGTCAACCATCTTTATCTCGATGGCTCACATTCATGAAGAACCCAAACAGGTAACAGAATAATAAAAAAACAAAATAATAACAATTAAAACATTAAAAGACTATGTTAGGATTAATTTTAGCTCAAGCAGCCGCAGGAGCAGGCGTTGCAAAATTAGGAGCTTGCATTGGTGCAGGTATCGCAGCAATAGCTGCTGGTATTGGTATTGGACGCATTGGTGGCTCGGCTATGGAGTCGATTGCTCGTCAGCCCGAATCTACTGGTGACATCCGTACCAACATGATTGTGATTGCAGCACTTATCGAAGGTGTTGCCCTGATTGCACTCATCGTTTGTATCCTTGCACTCTTCGTTTAATAACCCTTTAAAGAAAGGTTTTTAGATGGAACTGTTTAAGCCTGAATTTGGCCTGGTGTTCTGGATGTT
>CAMVKS010000094.1 GCA_947167995.1 uncultured Prevotellaceae bacterium | reverse complement strand
AATAGGCAATTACAAATTAACACTTTTCTTTCTTGAAAAAAGTGACGAAGTCAGGGTAGCACTGCTGGCACAAGCTGGTTACGACCCAGAGTTTGGTGCACGACCTGTCAAGCGAGCCATCCAGAACCTCGTCCTCAACCAGCTCTCGCGCGACATCATCGCCCACAACGTCGACCGCTCGCGGCCCATCACCATCGACGCCCAAGCCGGCAACATCCTCTTCCGCAACTAAACACATCAACATTAACGTTAAGCGCCCGAGCACAAAGTGCCCGAGCGCTTTTTTATTATAATATCGATATCCTATTTCACAACCTTCACAGACTTGCGGCTGCCGTCTTGATAGGTCTCCACCATGATGTTGACTCCCTTGAATGGAGTGTCACTCACCACACCCGTAGTGCTAACATACTTTACAGAAACCACATTATCTCCCGATGTCAAATCGGTGATGACAGTTGCAGCATCCCACTCAAGAACAATGTCACCAACCTCATTCTCGTTTAAGGTCTGAGGCAGATAGCCATATTTCTCGAAGCTCACCTCGTAGTTTACTCCACCAGGAACTTCAAGACGGAAAGAGCCATCGGCTGGTGTTGTCGTGGAATAGCCAGTCGCCTCGTCACGCAGCATAATGCCATCTACCGACGCCACAAGTGGCATTGCAGTAACCTGAACGTTGGCAATTGGACGGTCAAGCACGTCATATACTATACCAGTGAACACTTCAGGGTCAAACTCTCCTGTAACGGTCAAACTTGTCAAGTCGCCATTCACAGTGAAGGTGAATGTTCCAGCATCGTCAAAGAAGAGATTGTTGTAACCACTGGTAGTTCCCATGTCGATTGCGTTGCTTAGTGTTGCTAAAGTCACCCAGTAGTCGCCATCGGCCTGAGCGCCATACCATGCCTGGCTGCCGTTATCATAGGTCGCTACTACTTTAAATTCGAAACCCTCATCAATATCTTGGTTGCTAAGCACCCACGCGCCATTCACATTTTGCATTTCACACACAAGCACGTCGGTCCAATCTGAGTCATAAGAGCCATGCAGTGCCACCCCTATGAGTGCAGGAGGTGCAGGGAAGCCTGTCACGGTAAGAACGCCGTCCTCAATAGTAAGGGTATATTCTCTTTCCTCGGCAAGAACCAGGTTTTCGCCTTCGGCTAAAGTCACGCTTGGGTTCTCGGCAGTGAGAGTCACGCCGCCACCAAGCCAGTTGCCGTTCTCATCCTTAATTTTGAATTCGCCACTGAAAGTTTGGGTCAAAGTGAACACGCCGTCGTTCTCAACAAAAGGAATCTTAGACTCATCACTCCAACCGTTCAATGCGCCTATCAAGTAGTAAGCCTTGTCGGGAATTACCTCCTCATTAACGGTGATATTGAGTGAGCAGCTGCTCTCGGTAACATTGCTGATGGTCAAGGTAACATTTCCACCAACAGGGAAATTCATGTTGCCTGTGTTGCCTGCTGAAAGAGCATTGTCGCCAATGGCGAGACTGCCATTATACAAGCAACCTCCGTTAAACACACCCCAACCAGAATCAAATTCATCGTTGATGCCCACGCCTGAGAGTTTGAATTGGCCAGCTGTAGCGCCTTCATACACGAGCGTGTAGGTGCCATCGCCATTGTTGGTGAAGATTTGAGCAGCAGTTGGGGGCATATTCCAGCCACCAAAGGCGGCGCCAGTGACAGCAAACTTGCGCTGCGTTGGGTCAAACTGAGCCTGCTGGGCAATAGCAATCTTAGCCTGGTCGGTACTATAGTTGTACTGTATAAGGTAAGTGCCTGATGTGGCCACTCGCCATGCACCACCGCTTTTAGTACTTTCCCAATCGCCCGAGGGTGCAGCGTCGTTATTAAGAGGACCACGCTGGTTGCTCCAACCTTCATTGTCCTTGAAGAAAGCAAAATATTTGCCGGCTGTCAATTCGGCAGTGTAATAATAGATGTTGTTGTCGTCGGTCGACATCACCACATTGCCGCTGGTGTTCCATCCGTTGAAAGCGTCACCCACCAAGTACATGGCCGCCTGAGCCTTCAATCCAACCATCGCTAACAATGCTACAAGAATTAATGTGAAATTCTTTTTCATGATAAATCTTGATTTTGGTAAAAAGTATTTATAAAACTATTAATTATATGTTAATCACGCAAATATACGCCTTATTTTCACATCGGCAAGATGAAAACGACAAAAAACGTTATTTGGCACGCTAAATCTACCATTATTAATGATATATAGCAAGCGCCCGAGCGGTAATGCCCGAGCGCTTTTTGTCATTATAAGATCGATGTCTTATTTCACCACCTTCACGGCCGTGACGTTATTTCTACACATTGCCGAGCAGTACGTCATAGACAGCTGTGATATCGGAGCTGGTGATGTTGCCATCGTTATTAACGTCGCCGTTTACGAGGTTGCTTAGATCATTGTTAAGCAAGTAGTCATAAAGTGCTGTAATATCGGCACTGGTAACTACTCCGTCGCCATTGGTATCACCATAGATTGCCGATGGGAATGTAACGGTGAGAACGCCATCCACGATGGTGAGAGTGTACTCTTTCTCCTCGGCGAGAACCAAGTTGCCGCCGTCAACCAAGGTAACGCTTGGGTTTTCCTCAGTGAGGGTAACACCACCACCCAACCAGTTGCCGTTTTCGTCTTTCACCTTGAACTCGCCACCGAAGGTCTGTGTCAAAGTGAACACGCCGTCGTTCTCCTCAAATGGAACCATTGTCTCCTCACTCCACTCGTTGAAAGCGCCAATCAGGTAGTAAGCCTTGTCGGGGATAATCTCCTCGGTCAATGTGATGTTGAGTGTGCAGCTGGTCTCGGTCACGTTGCTGATGGTGAGAGTGACGTTGCCGCTAACGGGGAAATGCATGTTGGCAGTGCCATAAGAAGTAGAGAGGGCGTTGTCGCCACTTGCGAGATTGCTTGCGCCCATAGCACCCGAGTCAAACACTGTCCAGCTACTGAAGTCGGAGTTAGCATCGATGCTTGAGAGCTTGAAATCGGCAGTTGTAGCACCCTCAAACTCCAAGGTGTAGGTGCCGTCGCCGTTGTTAGCGAAAACTTGTGCTCCACTTGGGGGCATATTCCAGCCACCAAAAGCAGCACCAGTCACAGCAAAGCGACGCTGAGCGGGATTGAAAACGGGCTCATCGGTGAGGACAATCTTTGCCTGGTCGGTATTGTAATTGTACTGAATGACATAACCTCCAGAGGCGGTCAATGTCCAAGCGCCCATAGCTTGAGTATCTTCCCAGTCGCCAGTGGGAGCAGAACCGTCGCCAGCGGCAGGACCACGTTGTGAGCCCCAATCCTCGGTGTCACGGAAGAATGCGAACGACGAGCCTGCAACCAAATTGCCCGACCAAGAGTACATACCATCACCGTCATCGGTCATCTCAACGTTGCCTGTGGTAGTCCAGCCGTTAAAACCGTCACCCACCAAGTACATAGTAGCTTGAGCCTTCAGCCCAATCATTGCGAGCAGTGCAACAAATGTAAGAGTAATTGTTTTCTTCATAAGTCAATTTGTTTTATTTGTTAATGATTTTATTTTTCAGCACAAAATTACACCTTATTATTATAATTCGCTAATTTTCAGGAATAAAACACACAAAAATGACCTGCAAAGGTTTGCAATGCAGGTCACTTGAGTTCTTTATAATCAGCTAAACTTGATTAGAAGCGGTAGCCAATAGCAATTTGAGCGTTGCCGTACTTGAATTTTTTCGATGTGTAGTCCGTTTTAAACACGTTAATCATGCCCATAGTGTAACGACCTTGCACAAACACTTCATCTGTAATGTTGTAGGTGAGACCCAATGCAACACCGAAATCTACAGTTTTAGTAAGGTCCTTAATGTCATAAGTGCCATCGGCAATCCTTTTCAGCATCGGTGCTTCGTATGGAATAGACTTTATGGTTTCCTTACTGTAAATATTGATACCTAACTGTGGACCAAAATCGATACTTAACGGTTTTATCACATACCATTTTAGCATCACAGGCACATTAATGTAATTAGTGTGATAGGTTGTCTCTATAGCCCGTTTTGTCTTGGCTCCTTGTGCAGCAAACACGACCTCAGGAGCGACTGAGAACTTATCGGTAAAACGATACTCTAAGAATACTCCTGCCTGGTAGTTGAATTGTCCGCTGGCATCCTCTTCATTGTCCCAGAAATGAGTGTAGTCTACACCAACTTTTGGACCAAATGTTAACTTTTTCTGCGCCATGGCAGTTCCAGCTGTCAATAGCATGCACACGAGTGCGATTGTAATCTTCTTCATAATTCTTTTGTATTTAATATCTGCTCTTTAAAGTTTTGCTGTTTATTGATTAGAAGCGGTAGCCAATGGCAATTTGAGCGTTGCCATTCTTGGCTTCCTTATAATCGCCACTCTTAAACACATTGGTCATACCCATTGTGTAACGGCCTTGTACAAACACGTCCTTGGCAATGTTATAAGTCAAACCAAGACCAACACCAAAATCCACGCTCTTTGTTTCCTCTTTCTGGGGCATAACATTTTTTTGTTTATGGGTGCCATCATCAAGCTCATCGGTACATTTGCTATAAATATTAAAGCCAACTTGTGGGCCAAAGTCAATACTGAGCGAGGGTGTAACATAATACTTAAGCATCACAGGCACATTGATGTAATTAATATGCTCGGTATAATTGTGCTTATTACCAAACATTTCGAAGTCAAACTTTCCGCCTTGTGCGGCAAATACAACCTCAGGGGCGATAGCAAAGTGGTTGGCTACGACATACTCAAAGAACACGCCACCTTGATAGTTTAACTGACCGCCATGTTTACAATTTTTTCCCCAGAAGTGGGTGTAGTCCACACCAATCTTGGGACCAAAAGTGAAAGTCTTCTCGGGTTGAGCCATGGCTGCGGCAGCAGTCAACAGCATGCACACGAGTGCGATTGTAATATTCTTCATAATTTACTCGTATTAAAAAGTTAAACAACAATAGATTCTAATCGCAAATATAGAATAAAATTCTTAATTATCAAAGAAATAACTAAAAAAATGACCCACGCACCGTTTTTTTTACGCAGGTCACTTGAATTCTTTCAAATCCTTGCTGTACTCGCTTGATTAGAAGCGGTAGCCAATAGCGATTTGAGCGTTGCCGTTCTTGTCTTTCAAATCATGGAACACTTTAGAGAGACCAAGCGTGTAACGTGCCTGCACAAACACATCGCTTGCGATGTTGTAGGTGCAGCCCAGGGCAATAGCGAAGTCAAGCTCCTTGGTTTCCTCTTTATAGTCCATCGTATATTTGCCAATTGTTTTGTCCTCATATTCATAGGTCGTCTTGCTATACACATTGTAACCGAGCTGTGGACCAAAGTCGATGCTGAAGCTTGGATGAACATAGTACTTGAGCATCAACGGCAGGTTGATGTAGTTAACGTGGTCGGTGGCGTCGTATGGTATCTTGTTGTCTTGATCATCAAGGTCGAAGTCGCTCCACTTGCCGCCTTGCGCCGCAAACACGAGCTCAGGTGCAAACGACATCTTGTTGATAAAACGAAACTCAAGGTACACACCTGCCTGATAGTTGAGCTGTGGCTTGTGCCCCAAGGCATCCTTGCCCCAATAGTGAGTGAGGTCAACACCTATCTTAGGACCCCAAGTGATTGTCTTTTGCGCCATGGCAGCACTTGTGGCAATAACGACAGCTACAAGTGTAATAAATAGTTTTTTCATCTCTTTATTTATTAATTAATAAATTAAAATAAAATTAATGCAAAAGTAATAATAATTATCTTTCTGAGCAAAAATACTGAATAAAATAGCCCGAGCCATGTATATGCCCGAGCTTTTTTCTCATTTCAACCCAGCCTCAGAAGCGGTAGCCGATTGAAATTTGACCATTGGAGTGCTTGGGGTTGTCAAAACCCAGAACTTCCAAGACCACCTTGTCATAGTCTTTAGTGTCGAAAACTCTTGTCAGGCCCATTGTGTAACGACCCTGAACGAAAACCTCGTCGGTAATATTATAAGTCAAGCCTAGGCCCAGACCAAAGTCAACAGTCTTAGTGTATTCCTTAAGGTCGGTTGTGATTTTATCTTTTTCACCGCCTTCTTTAAGTTCGGCTGTATTCTTGCTATAGACGTTGAAGCCCACTTGAGGACCAAAGTCAATGCTCAGCTCGGGAGTGACATAAAACTTGAGCATTACCGGAACATTAATGTAGTTGATATGATCAGTTTCCTTGTAATAATCATCTAATCTTTTAATCTGATATTTGCCTCCTTGTGCAGCAAACACCACCTCGGGGGACACTGAGAACCAGTCGGTAAAACGATACTCCATGAACAAGCCGGCTTGGTAGCTGAGCTGGCCTCCATGCTCTACGTTATTGCCCCAGTAGTTGGTGTAATCAACACCTACCTTGGGACCAAAAGTGAATTGTTTTTGCGCCATGGCAGCGCCAGTGGCAAGAATTGTGCACACAAGTGCAATAGCAATTTTCTTCATAACTTACTCGCATAGAAAAAGTTTAACAAATGTAATTATACTGCAAATTTAATACATTTATCTCAATCCTCAAAAATATAACTGAAAAAGTGACCCACGCACCATGTGTTTGCGCAGGTCACTTTTACTATTAGTTCAAATACGTTGATTACGTTTGATTAGAAGCGGTAGCCAATAGCGATTTGAGCATTGCCGTTCTTGCCGCTGTGGTCATAATCAAATACATCTGTCAAGCCCATGGTAT
>CAMVKS010000093.1 GCA_947167995.1 uncultured Prevotellaceae bacterium | reverse complement strand
TTTAAAAATATCAATAATTTTGACTAATTTCGCACTTGCTATTAGAATTCACTCTTATTTATGCTTATTTATGCTTCCAATGTGGTTAATTGTTCTGTCTCAGCTAAATAAAACAACAAGGTCAATAATTATTTCTCGTCTGTAATCTCTCCACCCTCAATTTAGAACACGAGAAGAGGATGCGTCGGTTTTAAAACTGATGCATCCTCTTTTTACCAAGATATTGAGCTTCGCTCCAAATCTTTCACGCTTGGCCCAACCTTTGTAAAACAACTACTCGCACCTTAATAGTGCATTACACATTGTGCATTATTAAAACACTTTTTTGTCCTCGCCGGTGAACGACTGGAACAGGGCGTTGGCAAGGCTTGAGGCACCAATGCGGAAGTAGCGGTTGTCGAGCCATTTCTCGCCCAGCACTTCCTTGACGATGGTGTAGTATTTCACGGCATCCTCGGTGGTGCGAATGCCACCGGCGGCCTTGAAGCCCACCATCTCGCCGTGCTTCTCATAATACTCCTTGATGCACTGGCACATCACATAGGCAGCCTCGAGCGAAGCGCCGGGATAGATCTTGCCGGTCGAGGTCTTGATGAAGTCGGCACCCGAGTACATGGCGAGAATCGACGCCTTCTTTATGTTGGCGGCAGTCTCCAGACATCCGGTCTCGAGAATCACCTTGAGCATGCGGCCATGGCAAGCGTGCTTGATCTCGCTGATTTCGTCGCACAGCTCCTCATAGGCTCCATCAAGGAAATAACCCATGTTGATGACGATGTCGACCTCGTCGGCGCCGTCGGCAACGGCAAGAGCGGTCTCGGCAATCTTGGTCTCCAGGTGGGCCTGCGAAGCGGGGAAGCTGGCACTGCACACCACCACGTCAACGTCGCTCACCTCAAGGTTGGCGCGCACCACCTGGGCAAAATTGCTGTAGACGCACACTCCCGCCACGTTCTTGCGGTCGGGGTAGTTGCGCCAGTAGTCATTCACCTTTTGGGTGAACGCTGCCACGCTGCGCTCGCTGTCGGTAGTGCTCAGTGTTGTCAGGTCCACGGTGTTGAGCAGGAACTCCTGCACCTCGGGGGTGTTGTTCTCGGCGGCATGCTCCTCGATGATTTTAGCCACTTCGGCCTTCACCTTGGCGTCGTCTTCAATCACGTTGCTGCCATTGATAGCAGTTAGATACTTGTTCTGATTAACTTGTTCTGCCATAGTTTATTTTAATGTTTAGTTATTAATTTGTCGTTTTCTTTGTGACGGTTGGCGTCGCGCTGGGTCTTCTTGGCGATGTTGCGCTCGAGTGCCGCATCCAGGTCAATGCCCGTCTGGTTGGCAAGGCACATCACCACCCACATCACGTCGGCAAGCTCGTCGCCCAGGTCTTTGCCCTCGTCGCTGGGCTTGCTCGACTGCTCACCGTAGCGTCGAGCTATGATGCGCGCCACCTCGCCCACTTCCTCGGTGAGAATCGCCATGTTGGTCAGCTCATTGAAGTAGCGCACGCCATAGGTCTTTATCCACTTGTCAACGCGCTCTTGCGCCTCTTGAATAGTCATCAGTTCTCTGTTTTGTAGGGGGCTGTGTCAAAATAGAGGAGTCACGCTATGCGTGAGATATTATTCAAATTTTTCCAAATCCAACAAATAATTAATTTACTTGAAACCAACAAATTAAATGATGTTTGATTTATGATGATTTGTTGGATTTCTGCGCGAAGCGCACTAAACCAGAATTTTTGACACACCCTCGCCAGTTGAGCTACTTCATCACCTTGGTTGTCGATGTGGTGCCGTCGCTGTAGGTAGTAACCTTGATGGCGAAGCCATTAGGATTGGCAACCTGCTGTCCAGCCACGTTGTAGTATCGCTCGGCAACAACGGTCTTTCCTGTATTCACCGCCTCGATGGCACTTGGAATTACCTCGAGATATACAATGTCCGACGAGTTGCGCACTCCGTCGACGGTGTAATGCGTCTGTATGCCAATGCGCCACTCGAGCAGTGGGTTGTCACCACTATTGGTGCGGTAGAAGTAAACACGGCGCAGATAGAAGTCTTCACCACTGAAGCCATAAGGAATCTCGGTCATATCCTCGTCGAAACCATTGGCTGCGCCATAGGTTGCCGCGTCAAAGGTGAACAGTTGGTCTTGGTCGGTATAGATGCTGTAAGTCACCTTGTCGGCATGCAGCTCATTACCGTCAACGTCGTGCAGGTCGATGTTGAAATCAAAGCGCGTGTAACCACTCTCATCGCCGCAGTCAAAGAACTCCAGGGCTTCGGGGTTGGCAGGAACGGCGGCTACCGCTTCGGCAAGTGGAGTGAAGGTGGTTCCCCACTCAATGGTTGCCAGCGAATTGTCATCGCTCCACACGCCGGCGAGTCCGTGAGCCAGCACATTATTGGGATAGTCGGCCGAGGCATTACCTTCTGAGCCAACTAAAGTGATAACACCAGTTGTGGCATCTACAGCATAAGTCACAGCCTCAACACCCTCGTCGGGAGTGAAATCCATCCAATAGAAATCATCGCCTAAGTCTATCAAGGAGTTCTGCCCCCATGCCAGAATCAGGCCATAGCTGTACTCTTCATTATAGGCCACATATTGTCCCAGAGGCACTGTGATGGTGGAACCATCATCGCTGAGCTCTCCCTGCACCCACACGCCGGTGCCCTCGCCATAGGCCAATGGGTCGAGCAGATACACAGTCTTGCCGTCGGGGGCATAGGTGATTTTCATTTGCCCCGTCTGCTGTGTAGCATCGTAGCCATAGAGGCTCGCGGTCATGTACTCGCCCGAGCGGCTGTAGGACACAACGTTACCCTCGGGTTGCTCGGTGATGATATCCACTTTGGCATTGCCAGAGGGCTTGCTCATCTTGTGGACAGTTTCGGCGCCTGCGAAAAATGCCATCGACGCCACAATGGTAAGGAGTAATAATTTTTTCATAACAGTCTAATATCGCAGCACTTTGGTTTAACAATGGAAAAGGTTTATATATAAGTTAATATTGAGTTGAATTTTGTCACGTTTGATTTTCACTTATCTCAGCGCTGCAATTAAAGAAAAGAAAATCATCAATGACATTGCAAATATAAGTATAAAAAATGAGAAAAACACGCCATCGGCAGTAATTCTTCAAAATTGCTCTTTCAAGACTTGACAGTGTTAATCTTTTCGGCTGGATTAAGGGGATTTGCTTTCCACCACTCGATCCTCTAACAATGAGTCGCCATGGCAGTCGAGTTCACTCAAATGTTTTTTGTTTAATGATACAAGAGACTGATAGTCATAGTCGATAAATGTTGAATTGGGATAATTTTCACGGAACGATTGTTCATCTTTTAGTGCTTTTTTAATTCTATCACAATCGTTGGACTCTAATGCTTTAATCATGTCATGTTTCACCATGGAAGCATTTTCTTGTTCAATGGTGATTGTTCTATCAATATAATTTATAGTCTCTTGGTAGCCACTTTCTACATAGTCGTGCACAATAAAGGCAATTATAGGTATGAAAATTAACTTTTGAAGGCAACCATTGGGGTTGTAGGTGAAATAAAAACGGTTTTCTATAGTGGCGATTGATTGGGCCGGAAGTTTGTCTTCTTGTGCAAGAGTTTCGATGTGTTGTATGAGTTCTCTTGATGTAGACTCGCTCTCTAATGTGTTGAAAGTGGCTTTTTCAAAGGCCGCATTAATTTTTTTTGCCTCATCCTCATCAAGCATGCACCAGCGCTCCAGTGCATAGAGGAGGCCATATAATTTGTGTTCCTTTAATAAATGCTCAAAGTTTATTGTGCAATATTTTCTTAATATCTCTGGGCGCTTCAAGGTGTAAAACTCTGCTATAAGTCTATAGAAAAGATATTGTAATGTTTCTCTTCCTATTATTTTTGTGTCGGTTAGCCCCGACATATCATCAGCTTCCGATGCAGCAAGCGCTTGCTCGTATTCTCCTGCACCTATCAGTCGATAAATATAAAGCGAACGGTATCCCATCTCTAAATTGTTGTGGTTCCCGTCAAGCGGTAGGTCATAGAATAGCGAGTCGGGCATCTCGTGCAATCGTTGGTTCTCGTAGAGTAGTGTGTTGATTTGCATCGTGTAGGTATAAATCTGTCGGTAATAGACATCTTTGGAAAACAGGCGAATTATAGACAGCGTGCCCACCGAAGCTTTTTTGCGGTAAGTGGAAAGGAAAGATATTAAACTGGAAAAGATAAACTCGAAACCGTATACGGTGTACATGAGTAATAAAAAGAAAACAAATAGTGACCAGTTATTGCTTAAGTCGAAATTACTGTAAAAAGTTAAATAAAAGGTTATGATTGAGGTCACTAATATTACAATGAATGATAAGGCATTATACCAGAAATATGGGATTTTGTCTTCACTATAATTTAGCGGGAGGCCCATAAAGAGGATGTTGAAATCTTTATTGCGGCGAAAAGATAGCTTGCCTCCACGTTTCAGAATTTGCAAGTCAAGGAAATTCAAGCTAAGGAATTTATAACCCGTGAGTAGTCCTCCAATAAGGGTGCTGATTAGGTAGATTAAATTATAGGCAATGAAAGCAAGCAGGACGGCACACAAAAATAACGCGACGATTTTTAGAAAAACGCCTAAAAAACTCCAAACCCCCATGTTCAACATCACATGGCCCGAAAACAACTGGAGTACTATAAGTATTACCAATATAAATATCGATTCCCAGAAATACTTGAAAAAATGTCTCTTTATTTCATTCATGGTTCTATGTGTTTATAAGCTAAAGTGTTAAGTACATTCTGCATTCCGCATTCAGCATTCAGCATTCCGCATTCAGCATTCCGCATTCAGCATTCCGCATTCAGCATTCCGCATTAATTATCATTCCCGCAGCTTGGAGTCGATGATGATGGTAACGGGGCCGTCGTTGATGAGCGACACCTGCATGTCGGCACCGAACACGCCGCGCTTCACCTCCTTGTTCATCAGTTGCTCCACCTCTTTGCAGTAGAGTTCATAGAGAGGCACTGCAAGGTCGTGGCCTGCCGCATGGATGTAGCTTGGGCGGTTGCCTTTCTTGGTGCTTGCGTTGAGAGTGAACTGGCTCACTGCCAGCACCTCGCCGCCCGAGTCGAGAATGTTACGGTTCATCACTCCATTCTCGTCGTCAAAGACTCGCAGATTCACGGTTTTCATCGCTAACCACTTGGCATCGTCCTCGGTGTCGCCCTCGCGCACGCCCACCAGCACCATATATCCACCACTGATTGCGCTGTGCACCTGGCCACCTATTGCCACCTTTGCTTCAAGCACTCGCTGTATTACTATTCGCATGATTAAAGTTCTTTTAGGGGGTTAGATATCAGACCACAAATATACAAAAAACTCATTGTCTCGCCAAATGATTTGGGCAAATGTGATGACAAAAAAACACAATGTGCCGTGTCTCAATAGGTACAGCACATTGTGTCTATAATCTTAAAGGATGATTTTATCAAAGCTTCAAGCGGTTGACAGCGTCGCGCAACTGACCCATAGCCTTTTCAAGAAGTGCTCGTGGGGTGCCCACGTTCAGGCGCATGTGGCAGTAGCCAGGAACGCCATAAATCTCGCCATTGTTGAGCGCGAGGTGAGCCTCCTGGGCGAAGAAACGCACCAGCTCGGCATGGTCAAGACCCAAGCGGCGGCAGTCGAGCCACATCAGGAACGATGCCTGAGGCTTGATGGCATAGATGCCGGGGATGTTCTCCTTGCAGTAGTCGGCCACATAGAGTACATTCTGCTCAATGTATTTCTTGCAAGCCTCGAGCCATGGCTCACACTTGCGGTAGCCCACCTCGGTGGCGAGCAGTGCGGGGATGTTGGCGTTGCACAGCTCGTTCACTTCCACCCAGCGATAGAACTCACGACGCAGCTCGGGGTTCTTGATGACAAGCCAGGTGCTCTTCAAGCCCGGGATGTTGAACGTTTTGCCGGGAGAGCCACAGGTGATGGTGACGGCAGCGGCATCCTCGCTGACGGTTGCCAATGGGGTGTGCTTGTGACCAAACAAGGTGATGTCGCCAAACACCTCATCGCTGAACAGTATCACATTGTGGCGGCGGGCAAGAGCGGCAACCTGCTGGAGTTCTTCTTTCTTCCACACGATCCCAATGGGGTTCTGTGGGTTGCACACCACCATGATGCGTGGCTTCTGTTGGATGAAAACACGCTCCAGGTCGTCAAGATCCATCTTGTAGAAATGGTCGCCTGTGGGAATGAGATTGTTTCTAACTGCCAGGCGGCGGTTGCCTTCAATCACATCCTTGAAGTCGTAGTAAACAGGTTCTTGAAGCACCACGCGGTCGCCAGGATTGGTGAAAAAGTTGAGTATCATTCCCAACGCTGGCATTCCGCCAGGCATGAATGTCATCTCCTCCCTGCTTATCTCGAAGCCGTTGCGGCGACGTTGCCAGTCGATAATCGATTGCCAGTACTCGTCGTAGGTGTTGGTATAACCATAGATAGGGTGTCCCTCGAAACGATTCACCAATGCCTCACTTATCTCGGGGCAAACGGCAAAGTCCATGTCTGCAATCCACAGTGGCAGCAAGTCCTCGCTGCCAAACTCCGAAGCAAGATTGTCGGTCCTTTTGCAGTGGGTGTTGTGCCTGTCTATTACAGTATCAAAATCGTAATTAGCCATAGTAAAATAATTTTAGTCTTGTTTAGGTTGCAAATGTACTGCTTTTCCACCAATTGAATGTCTTTTTCAAGCAAAAAACACAAAAAATCATCAGGTGAGTCCAAAAAATAGTGAAGGTGGTCGCATTTGTCAAAAAATGATTTATAGAGTTTCATCTCCCCTATTGAGGCCTCGCAAGCTCGGGAGTTATTATTTTCCTGCGTAAGCAGGCTTTTCGACGAACTCCGTTCGCAGCTTTTTGAATGAACCATGAGGCTAGGAATGATCACGTTAGTTCTGAAATAATCTCGAAAAGCTGCACCTCTCGGTGTCAAAAAGCCTCGCAAGCTCGGAAT
>CAMVKS010000092.1 GCA_947167995.1 uncultured Prevotellaceae bacterium | reverse complement strand
AGCGATTTTACCGCACAATCGCCTTGCTCGCCTTGCACATTCCGCAAACGGAAAAGGCAGTTTCACGGACTCGCTCCGTAAGGCGGTCGGGGGCTCCTTCGAAGGAGACAAGGGAAAAAATTTTTAATTTTTTCCCTTTTGAACCCTTTAATCCGCTGATTATCAGCAGATATTATTTTTTGAAAACCGAACAAAAACGGAAAAGATTGCCGATTTTTGTTCCGTAAGAATGCCGATGTACACTGGTTTTACGCCCCTTTTTTGGCGCATTTTCAAATTGTATCATTCCGTTTGTTCAACTATCATGCCCCACCATCAATCAACATTATGACTCAAAACCCCACACATCTTTGTGATTTTCTCGCTTGAGCTGAAACATCACCCGGAAAACCGATGTCATCAAATAACAAATCCCGTGTAATCACGCTGAGTTTTGAACTTTAGATGTCGTCATATATCTCCATGCAACAGGAGTTCCGTTGCCGCACGGAAGCCACAACGGAACTCGGTAACACTGAAGTTGATTGTCAATCAGCAGACATCAAACCGCTTGCAATAATGAAAAAACGTGCCGATGACAATGGGTTACAGGTTAGAATGCTTTTGATCGGAGACTAGAGCCCTTGAACTCAATAAAGTTGAACATCTCCCAACAACGATCTGCGATATATTCACCATAATATTGCGCAATGTCTTCGGGCTTCAGGTTTGTTGTTATGTGGGTGACGCTATTACGCCTGTGATCATAGCGCAACTGAAGTATAAACTGGGTGACATTCAGTTCATTTCCGTAATACTTTGCCGGACGAGGCTCCCTCCCCAACTCATCGATGATAAGGTTTATCTCGTCAGATGTGAACTGTATCAGTGCTTTCTGGCCATCAGATGAGAAGGTATTCGCCAATTCACTTGCAGACTTCAGCCAAGTTCCCTTCATACGGAAATCATCCCTCTTGCTCTCGTGCCGAGCAACCAGACTATTCCGGTATAGGCGTAGAGCTTGCAGTATCATACTCTTGCCTAAGCCCAAATCTCCATAAAAGCAAAAGCCTTTGTTGTAATCAAACTTGAGTTTGTTGTACTTGTCGAGCTTCCATACCCAGGCAAAGAGGGAGTTTAAGATGTCCTTGTCAGTTAAATCCGGGTTGAAGCCAGGTTCGACCTTTAAAAAAGCTGCTCGGAAGAATTCCATTTCTTTGGGCAAATCAACCAATGTGGGCGGTATGGATGGTTGCGTTTGCAAGCGGATTGCTTGTTGCATTATTTCTTTTATTGTCTTTGCCATAATTAAAAGATTTATTACTGTTGACTTTATATCGAAGCACAGATATGAAGTGGTTCTTTGTCCACTCGCTATCGGGAAGATCCTTAAATTTCCATTCTGCGATAATTGCTGCAGCGAGTTCCTTGTATTGTGCCTTCGTTATGCCGCAACTCATACATGCGAGCTCAATATTGCCGTCAATCATCACTTCATGTTCAAATTTTTCTCTTATGTGTGCATCTGTATCGTCGTCGACGTTGTTATTTAATAGTTCTTTATTATTAATATGTGTAACCAGCTGTCCATTGACTCGGGGTGGTGCGGTTAATCGACCAGAGGTGTCGCTTGAACCGCTGGTTAATTGACTGGAGGTGTCATTTGACCCTCTGGTCATTTGACTAGGGGGCAAGTTCCATCCGAGAGCATTTTTCGAAGCTCCATAGACCGTCGTCATCCCTGTCATATGCCTAACGGATATCAAACCTAATTTCTCAAGTTTGATTATGGCTCGACGCCAAGTTTTATCGCCGATGTGTAGCACCATACAAGCTGAACGCACAGAGTACCTATACCCGTCAGGCATGGAAGCTATGTAGCACCATACCGCTTTTTCAGCTATGCTAAGTGCTGACGAGCGGATAATAGCATTCGGAACTTTTGTAAAACCTTTGTTATTCATAGGTGAAATTTCTTTATAAATTCGTCAAAGGAAGCTCCATCTCGTCGTGGAGACGGAGCTTGCCTGTGCAAGATGATTGGGTTATATTCTTCATAATCAAGTTCTCCTTTACATTTTACATCCAGCGAGACGTTCAATATCACTTTTGCGGTATCGACGCTTGCCGCCAATCTCCACCTTCTTGAGGATGCCGTTCTGGTCCCAACGGTATAGGGTCATCTTCGACACCGATAGCAACTTTGCCACTTCATCGATGGACAAAAGTTGATCACTAGTGGCGGCAGCTTCCGCCTCAAGCATTGCGATTGATTTTGCACCAAGCAAGATCTGGTTAGCAAACTCTTTCAAATCCTCTTTCTTTAGTTGGAGGACCATGTTCTCAGGACTTAGTAAAAGGTTCTGAATTGAAACAAATTCTTTTGACATTTGTGTATTAGATTTAATAATAATTAATTGAGGCGGTCATACCTCGTTAACTTTTGTCCTTCAAATTCCAGCTCTCGGCCGTTTGGCCATTGGCCAGTCTTTCATCATTCGGACATTGCAAAGTTACCGCCTACCTTATAAGGCAATTATAAGGTAAATGTGAAATAATGACGGAAAAACAACAAATTATTTTTTCGTGTAATTAATTGGCATTTAGTGGGTTGCGTGTGATTTCGTTACAATGGATCTATAAGGCGATTTAAGGCAGAATAAGACGATTATATTATTTGGACTTTTTTGATACCAATTTCTGTAAATCTTCATACCATTTTCCTAAATTTGTCCCATTTTTTGATGCTTGCTGTGGGGTTAAGTTAATGGAAGAGCATATTTCTCTTAACCATTTTCTCTTCTCTGATTTAATACATTCTTTTATTTGGTTCAAAGTACATTTAAAGTTGTCCTGCAATTTTGGACGAATAGAACTGACGTTAGCATTCTCTATGGCATTTATAAAATCTTGAGGAGATGTGTCTTCTTTTTCAAGCACTTCTGTTTCGATTAGATAATTGTATACATTCATCAACAGTTGCAAGTTTCCAATTATGTATTTTGGCTTAATTGACTTTAGCTCTTCTTGATTATTGTGTTTTGGTTCATCTGTTTTTTGTAATTCTTCTTGTTCTGTTTGTTCTTTGGCGGCTCTCATTGCATCTTTTGCCGCTAGACTATTGAATGCAAAGTTAAAATTCTCAACGTTCTTTATTGATGGCTCGATGGCTGGCTTGATAACTTTCTCAAGTGCTGTGGTCAACTGGCTTTCCTTATACTGACTTGGGTGTGCAGTTATTGACATAGCCTGGAGAATGGCCTGGATAGCGCAAAGAAAACTGTAGGCTCCATCTATATTACGCTTTATAAACTCAATCTCAAAATCATCATTTTGAAAAAGTTTTGTTAGGAAGACCTCTCTCACTTTGTCGTCTATAACATACTCATCAATGACAAATGATAGGACTTTTTGGTTTTTAGGATAATTCTCATACAATTCCTTCAATGATAACCGCATATACAAATAATGCACCTCGTTATATGCATTATATAACTCTGCTGACACATTATATATATTATTGCTTTGGGCTATTTGTGATGCCATCTCTTTAACAATCGTGCCATATTGTTTTGTTGAATCGTATCCCATAGTAATTAAATTAAAGTTTTAGGTTGTTTATATTTGGTGACAAAGTTACAATAAGTTTTTAACAACAATGAGTGCAGTCAATAAAAGTTACTAACAAAAAACATCATCATAAAACATAATTAATCTGTAGTAATTTGGTAAATATACTATTGAAATGTTCAAAAGTTTATTCCCACTTCTGCGCTTAAAGAATGTTAATCGTTTAGCTTTAGGTTAACGTGAGAAGTGATAGGTATGTAAATCTATTCATATATGGGGATTTATATGGGGATTGTTCAAAATAAAAATCAGCCAATACGCTAATTATTAGCTAATTGACTGATTTGAAAAGTGATCCGCTTGGGGCTCGAACCCAAGACCCCAACATTAAAAGTGTTGTGCTCTACCAACTGAGCTAGCGAATCTCCGTAAAAGCGATGCAAAGGTACTGCTTTTTTTTTGAACCACCAAAATTATTTCCTGTTTTTTGGTGTTTTTTTACAAAAAAGGTGTCAGAAAGGCACCTGTTGAGTAGAATCTACCCCTCCAAGAGCATTTTCCTGGCTCTGCTGTTCAGGTTGTTCTGGTCTGCCACCCTCGGGAGAGCGCTGTCCGCCACCAAGCATTTCAAACGACTCGACATAGATTTCGGTCACATAACGCTTGATTTTGTTACGGTCCTCGTAGTTGCGTGTACGCAGTCGTCCTTCAACATAAAGACGTGTGCCCTTACGAATGTATTTCTCGGCAACCTCGGCATTGCGTCCCCACATCACCAAGTTGTGCCACTCGGTACGTTCAGGAACCTGGGTTCCCGACGAGGTAGTATATGCCCTGTCGCTTGTTGCCAGCGGGAAAGATGCCACCACTTGCCCCTGAGATGGATATCTCACCTCGGGGTCACGCCCCACATTTCCTAAAAGAATTACTTTGTTTACTGACATAATGTTTCTCTCTGTATTATAATTATTATTAAAGGCTAAAATACCTGGGCTTTGAGTCCAAGCCCCACTCTCTCATGCAGCCCGAACAAAAGATTCATGACATGAACCGCATTTCCGGCACATCCTTTGAGTAGAGAATCACCAACAGCTTTCACGGTCAATGTGTCCCCGTCGCTACTGAGTTGCAGCAGGCATTTGTTGGTGTTGGCAACATCGGCAATCCCTACATTCCTATCACTCACATAAGTGAAGTTGTGGTCATCATAATAGTCTATATAACGCTCCTTTATCGAGTCAATGTCCTTGTTGCAAGCCAGCGTCACTGTGGTGGCAATGCCACGCATGGTTGTGCCGTCGCTCCTTGTCGAGACATTGATGTTGCCATTGAATCCAGGCTGCAAGGCGAGTAGAACATCGGTCAATTCATCTTTGAGTTTTGCATCTTCAATGACTTCGGTCAATTGTCCACACTGAATATCTACATTAATATCACTTTCTATCTTGTGGTCCACCGCCAAAGGGATGACCGACAATAGCGTCAACATAGCTTGTGGAGAAGGCATCCTCACAACACCATAGCAGTCATGCACCATGAACTTGCGATTGATTTCACACAGTCCATACATGTAAGTGTCGTTGTTGGAGATAGAGCGTGTAAGGTCTACGACCCTCAAGTGAGTGTTATTCAAGAGTGCGTTCTCGCACAGCTCCTCGCTCTCTAAATCACAGCAGAAGATTATGTCTACGTCATCATCGATGCTGTCTTGAATCTTCAAGTCGCACTCGCCAAGCAATCCCTTGTGAAAATTAGATATCGCTCCATGCTCGTGATTGCTGAAAATCCATTTTATGGCCACATCGGGGTGATTGATGAGCAGTCTCACAAGCTCACCTGCGGCGACAGTTTCTCCTCCTGTAATTCCAATGTTTATCATAGTTCTTTATTTCTTGTCACTCAATGCTATAGAGTTCATCACATGTGTCCCATCTCTTCAAGAGGCAAGAATCTTGAGAAGAACCTCAACGCATCTTCGTGAGAGAGGTCTTCACGCATGATGGCAAACACCGTATCGGCTCCAGCAATGGTTCCTAACACTTCGCTCGAGTGACTCATGTCAATATCATAGGCCAATCCTGCAGCATATCCGTTGCGAGTTTTTATCACTGTGATATTACCCGAGAATTTTATCGATATAAAACCAACTTTCTGCTGGGCTGTCATACTCTTCTGCCCACTCAAGAGCAAGCTGTCATGCAGCTTGTTGCTGTCGGGGATTATGTACATATACCCTCCTTCATTAGTCGCCACCTTGGTGATCTTCATTGATTTCAAGTCGCGAGATAATGTGGCTTGGGTGACTTCACAGCCATTTTCTTTGAGCAACTGTGCCAGTTCGTTCTGACTGCCAATTGTATTCTTCTTTACAAGAGACAAAATTAATTGTAGGCGTTCTTTTTTATTCTTCATTATTTATCCATTTATGTTAATGTGATAGCAAACATTAGGCTATAATATTTCATTTTGTGCAAAGTTAAATAAAAAAAAAGAATATAACCTAATATAAAGTATAAAAATAAACAAAATAATACTTTTTTATAGTTTTACAATGTCAGATGCAAACGTTTGCACCACTAATAAATTAGATAAGTCAATCATTAAATTCCTGTTTTTTTGAGTTTTTCATAATTTTGCTTCCATAATAAATACCATATAACATGCGAATATACAATTTTACTTCATCATTGTTATTATCAGCCATTCTGGCAGTGACATCACTCATAGCCGAAGCATCGACAAACTTTGTGGGCGGTCGCACCGATTTTCGTGATGAGACCATCTACTTTGCCATGACCACACGCTTCTACGATGGCGACAACAGTAACAACACCTATTGCTGGGATGGAAACCATGCTGGTAATGTTGCCAATCAGGACCCCGAATGGCGCGGAGACTTCAAAGGACTTATCGATAAACTCGATTATATCAAGGCTTTGGGCTTCACAGCGATATGGATTACGCCCGTTGTCCAGAACGCATCGGGATATGACTATCACGGCTATCACGCTATGGACATGAGTCATGTGGACCGCCGTCTCGAAAGCGACGATGTGAAGTTCCAAGACCTCATCGATGCAGCTCACGCCCGCGGCATGAAGGTGATACTCGACATTGTGATTAACCACACCGGGAACTTTGGCGAGGAACACCTGTGCAAGTTGTTCAACCGTGACTACAACGTGCCTCAGAGCGACATGAGCCAGTGCATGGTACCCTATACGATCTCGCAGGGCGGACTGCTTCAGGACAACTACAGCAACTTGGGTGGCAGCGCTCAATATAGCGACCGACTCACCAAGATGAAGAACACCGACGGCGTCAATCACGACACCCACAACCTGTGGCACCACTACGGAAATTTCAACTGGGACGAGCCCAACCGCTGGTGGGCACAGATTGCAGGCGACTGCGTGGACCTCAACACCGAGAATCCACAGACCTACAGTTATCTCATTGACTGCTACGGCGAGTTCATCAAGATGGGTGTTGACGGCTTCCGCATCGACACTGGCGGCCACATCTCGCGATTAGCGTTCAATGCCGCCTTTGTCCCTGCCTTCAAGGCACTGGGCGAGCAGTACAAGAGCAAGCGC
>CAMVKS010000091.1 GCA_947167995.1 uncultured Prevotellaceae bacterium | reverse complement strand
GCCCCCGTCAATTCCTTTGAGTTTCACCGTTGCCGGCGTACTCCCCAGGTGGAATACTTAATGCTTTCGCTTGAGTCACCCAGCGCATAAACGCGCCGGATAACCAGTATTCATCGTTTACCGCGTGGACTACCAGGGTATCTAATCCTGTTCGATACCCACGCTTTCGTGCCTCAGCGTCAGTCGGGTGCTCGGAGGCTGCCTTCGCAATCGGGGTTCTGCGTGATATCTATGCATTTCACCGCTACACCACGCATTCCGCCTCCGTCGCACCTGCTCAAGCACTCCAGTTTCAACGGCGGATCCGGGTTGAGCCCGGAGATTTGACCGCTGACTTGGAGCGCCGCCTGCGCACCCTTTAAACCCAATGAATCCGGATAACGCTCGCATCCTCCGTATTACCGCGGCTGCTGGCACGGAGTTAGCCGATGCTTATTCTCCGGGTACTCTCACTGCGGCACACGTGCCGCACGTTACTCCCCGGCTAAAGCGGTTTACAACCCGTAGGGCCGTCCTCCCGCACGCGACTTGGCTGGTTCAGGCCAGCGCCCATTGACCAATATTCCTCACTGCTGCCTCCCGTAGGAGTCTGGTCCGTGTCTCAGTACCAGTGTGGGGGACCTTCCTCTCAGAACCCCTACGCATCGTCGCCTTGGTGGGCCGTCGCCCCGCCAACAAGCTAATGCGCCGCATGCCCATCCCGTACCGCCGGAGCTTTCCCCTCCACGCCATGCGGCAAGGAGGACTACGGGGCATTAGACCAAATTTCTCTGGTTTATTCCCCTGTAGGGGGCAGGTTGCATACGTGTTACTCACCAGTGCGCCGGTCGCCATCAGGCATATTGCTATGCCCATGCTGCCCCTCGACTTGCATGTGTTAAGCCTGTCGCTAGCGTTCATCCTGAGCCAGGATCAAACTCTTCGTTGTGTATATCGTTTTCTTTCTTTTCTCTGTAAAAAGACATCCCACAGCGCGAGCGCCCCGCTCCTTTCCGATAACGCCTCATTGGTGGCATGGACAGAGCCATGCCTTCTCACCTGTCACTTCGGAATCTTGACCGGAGATCCGCGGAATCCCTTCCTTGTCTCTCACCTGCTTGTCAGATTTCCTCATCGCAAACATTTCAATGATCGGATGCCTCCCGGCCAGCGGCACGCCTTCGACAAGGCGTCAAAAAAACCGCTCAACTCGGACAGGGTCCTCGTGAGCCGAAAAGCGATGCAAAATTACAACCGATTTATGACATGGCAAAATATTTACACGAAAAAATTACGAAAAAAATCACTTTTTTGCGTTTTGGAGGGGTTTGGGACACCCGTGTGGAGATTTGGGACTCTTGACGCCGGTCAGCTCAGGACCATGGAATCAATGGAATCACCGGAATCGCCTGCAGGACGGGACGGGGATGGATTATATATAATATATTATAATGTACGCGCGCGAGCGTGTGAAGGTAGTGGAACGGAACTGAGGGATGCAACATTAAAAGAAATCACACCGGCCACACTATTTATTAGAAAAGGAAAGCGTCTCTTTACATCGTCAAGATGTCGAGAGACGCTCTCTTTTGCTTATTCTGAATGTGCTTTATTTGAAAAGCGACATTTGGTTTTTGTCATCATCGGTGAATTCAATTCCGTCGTCGAGGTTGTCGAGAATTGGAGCCTTACTTTCATCTTTATTATCCTCAAGCTGTTTTTTCAGTTTGGCGATTTCTTCCATCAGCTCTTTGTTTGTGGCCTTGAGGTCAAGAATTTCATCGCTATCACCACCACCCTGCTCCAATTTCTTCTTGAGGCTGGCGATTTCGTTGTCTTTGCGCTGCTTGAGATCCTCGAATTTATCGATTTCGGCGACTAATTGTTGGGCTTGTGCGAGTTGCTCGTTGGCCTTATCAAGTTCCTCGGAAGTCTGGTCCAACCTGCGATGCAGCCAAGCGACCTGCGCTGCCATGTTGTCGATTTCGGCATCTTTTTCTTTTATGATGTCGTCGATATTCTCATTGGCTGGAGCGCTGTTTCCACCCTTGTTCTTGAGTTCATCCACCTGTTTTTGAAGCTGAGTGATTCTTTCTTTAGACTTGATGGCTTCTTTTCTTTCCTTGGTGAGTTCCTCGTTGAGTTTGAGCAGTTCTTCCTTGGCCTTATCGTTCCCTTCGCCTTTTTCCTGATTCATCTGCAGCACCTTCATTTTGTTTTGCAGACTGCGGTTATCCATATCGGTCTTTTCCTTCTCGGCCATGAGGTTCTGCATCTTCATCTGCAGATCGTTGTAACGAGTGAGTGTACTCTTTCTTGAGTTCTCGGTAGCCTTGATTTTGTCTTTCAGCTCCTCAATCTCGTCGTAAGCCTTAAGAGCTTTGTCGTCGGTTTCCTTGAGTTTTTCAATAATTTCGGCACGCTCCTTGTTCCACCTTTCGGCAGCAGAGTCAAGGACATCTTTTCTCAAGTTGGTCTCATAGTCACGGAATTGTGGTCTGAGGCTTTCCACAATAGCTCTTGTCTCGGCCTCGACGTTCAGATTGTTTAGAATGTGTGGCGACAAGTTACCGTTGATGATATTCATGAGTCGCTTGAGAATATTCTCGGGCACTCCGTCATTCTTAGAGTTGGCAAGTCCTGTCATGTCAACCTCTTGTCTTGGCAATTCAACCCTTGTATAAGCAGGTTTAGGTTGTTGCTGAACATTGACCTGCTCGTCATTGTTATTGGGCTCGTTGTCGCTATTTCCCTTGGTTTTCTTGTCGTCGTCTTCCTTTCTCCATGGATTGTCGTAGTTTCTTTTCTCGAAGTAGTCGAGATCGTCGACTCCCTCTCCAAAATCACCCAGACCAAGGACTTTTTTTAATGCATTATTAAAACTCATAGTATTGTGTGTTATAAATTATTATTCAATAAAGCGTTGAGGTAAATAAAAACATCTTGTTTTTATTCCCTTCCAAATATTTTCAGGTTACAAAGGTAGAAATTTTCCTTTAAACTATTGTATTAAAATATAATAAAAAACCCAATGATTGATAATCCAAGCCTAAAAAAGGCGGTAAAATCATTGACAGCGTGACACTTCGCTCACAACAGCGAGTCATCAACCTGAAATAAACAGGCGTGAGAAGAATAAGAATCAACACTTTGCATCGCCTCTGGCTCACAAATAAAAACAAAAAACTTTATCATTCATTTTGTTTTTCAACAGGCTTTCATTAATTTTGCAAAAAAAGATAAAAACCATTCCTTAAAGAATTAATTAATCAACCATTATATTTTTATGAGAAAAAGATTAGTATTGTCGGCAATTGCTGCTTTAATTGCCGTTACCGCACTTGCCGAGACCCCATTGTGGCTCAGGTATGCGAAAATCTCCCCCGACGGAAGGGAGATAGTGTTCTGTTATAAAGGCGACATCTACAAAGTGGCGTCGAGTGGAGGCCAGGCTGTTCAGTTGACAACACAGCCCAGCTATGAATGTAATCCCGTGTGGTCGCCAGATGGCAAGCAAATAGCTTTCGCCAGCGACCGAAAGGGCAATTTCGACGTGTATGTGATGCCAAGCAATGGTGGCACAGCACGCCAGTTGACATTCAACAGCGCCAGCGAGACCCCCTGGACATTCACCCCCGATGGCCGGTATGTCTATTTTTCGGCAGCCATTCAGGATCCCATCACCAGTGCTTTATTCCCATCGTCTCGCATGACCGAGGTTTACCAGGTTCCTGTTGCTGGAGGCGTGAGCACCCAAGTTTTAGCCTCTCCAGCCGAAGAGATTTCGTTCAACAAGAACGGCCAGTTCTTCCTTTATCAAGACCAGAAAGGCATGGAGGACCCCTTGCGCAAGCATCACACCTCGAGTGTGACGCGCGACATCTGGCGTTATGACGTGCTCACCGGCCGTCACACCAACCTCACAGCCCATGCCGGCGAGGACCGCAGCCCTGTTCTAAGTGCCGACGGAAACACTGTCTACATCTTGAGTGAGCGCAACGGAGGCTCGTTCAACGTATACTCCTTCCCCATGGGTGCTCCTCAAAACATCAAAGCCTTGACATCGTTCAAGAAGAACCCCGTTCGATTCCTGTCGATTTCTAATGGTGGTACTCTGTGCTACACCTACGACGGAGAGATTTACACTCAGGTCGAAGGCGGCAAGCCTGCCAAGGTGAAAATCGACCTCATCCATGACGATGCCGACCAGGAGAAGCGCATGACGTTCTCCAGCGGTGCCAAGAGTGCCTCGGTATCGCCCGACGGCAAGCAGGTGGCATTCATAGTGCGTGGCGAGGTTTTTGTGACATCGGTAGAATATTCCACTACCAAGCGCATCACCAACACCCCCGAGCAAGAGGCCGACGTGTGCTGGGCTCCTGATAACCGCACCATCGCCTATGCCACCGAGCGCAACGGCATCTGGCAACTGGTGCAAGCCACCATTGAGCGCAAAGAAGACCTGAACTTCCCCAATGCCACTACCATCAAAGAAGAGATGCTGTTGCCCTCGACAAGTGTTGAGCGTGCCATGCCACAATATTCACCCGACGGAAAAGAGCTTGCCTTCATCGAAGACCGCACCAAACTCATGGTCCTGAATCTCGAAACCAAAAAGACCCGACAAGTTACCGACGGCAGCACCTGGTATGAGACCAATGGCGGTTTCAACTATGAGTGGTCGCCCGACGGCAAGTGGTTTGTTCTCGAGTTCATAGGCAACCAACGCGATCCATATAGCGACATAGGCCTTGTGAACTCGTTAGGTGGCACCGTCTACAATCTCACTCAAAGTGCCTACTTCAGCGAAAGCCCACGATTTGTGATGAACGGAAACGCCATACTGTTCAAGACCAACCGCTATGGCCTTCGCAGCCATGCCTCATGGGGTTCTCAAGACGACCTTGCGATGATATTCCTCAACCAAGAAGCACTCGACAAATATCTTCTCAACAAAGAGGATAGCGAGCTGTTGAAAGAGGCCGAAAAAGCCGCAGAAGAGCAAGCCAAGAAAGACGCCGAGAAAAACAAGGACAAGGACAAGAAAGACGAGCAGGCCAAGAAAGACGACAATAAAGACATCGTTGTCGAGCTCGACGGCATTGAAGACCGCATTGTGCGTGTCACCACCAATTCGAGCGACATTGCTTCGGCAATGATCACCAAGGACGGCGAGACACTCTATTACCTCTCGGCCTTTGAGAAAGGTTACGACTTGTGGAAAATGGATCTGCGCAAGCACAGCACCACTCTCGTGAACAAGATGAACTCAAAATGGGCCAACATCGAGAGCTCGAAGGATGGTAAAGAGTTCTTCATCTTGGGAAGCGGCACCATGCAGAAACTCACAGTAGCCGGTGGAAAGCTCACCCCCATCAGCTACTCGGCTAAGATGAAGATGGACTTAGTGAGCGAGCGTGAGTACATGTTCAATCACGTCGAGAAACAGATTCAGGAACGCTTCTACAACCTCAACTTCCACGGAGTGAACTGGAAAGACATGTGCAACACCTACCGCAAGTTCTTGCCTCACATCAACAACAACTACGACTTCGCCAACTTGTTGAGTGAGTTGCTCGGAGAGCTTAACGTTTCACACACCGGTGGACACTACTACCCCAGTGGAGGTGAGTCAACAGCCAATTTAGGTCTGCTCTACGACATGAGCTACACTGGCAAAGGACTCAAAGTTGCCGAAGTGGTGACTGGAGGACCTTTCAGCAACTCCAAGTCGAAAGTTCGCCCCGGATGCATAGTGGAGAAAATCAACGGAGAGGAAATCACCTACGAGAACGACCACACCATCATGCTCAACGGGCAAACAGGTGTGAAGACCCTTGTGAGCTTCCGCAATCCCGCCACTGGCGAGACTTGGGAAGAGGTGGTTAAACCCATCAGCCGCGGCACACTCAACAACCTCCTCTACAAGCGCTGGGTTAAACACAACGAGCACATCGTCGACAGCATCTCGGGCGGACGTTTGGGATATGTCCACATCCAGTCGATGAACGATGCCAGCTACCGCGAGGTTTACAGCAAGGTATTGGGCAAGTACAACAAGTGCGACGGTATAGTGATCGACATCCGCTTCAACGGTGGTGGACGCTTGCATGAGGACATCGAAGTGCTGTTCACCGGCCAGAAGTACTTGACTCAAGTGATTCGCGGACGCGATGCCTGCGACATGCCAAGCCGCCGATGGAACAAACCCAGCATCATGCTCATGTGTGAGGCTTGCTACAGCAACGCTCACGGCACACCATGGGTTTACAAGCAGATGGGCATAGGCAAACTCGTGGGAGCACCTGTTCCTGGCACCATGACCAGCGTGTCGTGGGAGACCCTTCAGGATGAATCGCTTGTCTTCGGTATCCCCATCATTGGTTACCGCACTGCCGAGGGCAACTATCTCGAGAACACCCAGCTTGAGCCCGACATCCTCATTCTCAACAATCCTGCCGATGTAGTACTCGGCATTGACACGCAGCTCATCACCGCGACCAAGGAGTTGATGAATCAAATTAAATAACAACCTGTAAAATTCACAATAACATGGTACTACTACAAGATTTTTTCTCGCCCAATGGCACATTTTATAATACCATAGGTCTCATTGCCAGCATTGGACTGGTACTGGGCTATGTGCCACAGGCCATTCAAACTATCAAGACTCGCAAGACCGATGATATAGCATTGCCCACTTTCCTAATGATTGGCATTGGAGGCATCGCATTCATGATGCAGGGAGCCATGCTGGGCATCCTGGGCGATGGCGACAACATCTTTGGTCCTGGTGCCGCGCTATTCATCACCAACTTCATCACAACCGTGTGCAGCGTGATAATCTTTGGAATAAAGATGTATAACGATTATTTCAAGAAAGACAAGAAGAAGTAATCACGCATCCTAAAAAGAATTCAAGTTCCTGAAGTGCTTGCCATTTCAGGAACTTGATGTGTATATGTAATGCGTATGAAGAAACTATCCTTTATTGATTACATTGCAAATTTACAATGCGGAGACAATAAAATGCAAATTTTCAGAGCCATACATGACGAGGTGGTGACATTAAGTTATGAAATGGCAGGGTTTGGTGATATCCTTGACTAATAGTCACCTGACTTCGTCATCGCATACCCCAAAATTCATCAGTGAATAGTTTTGCTATTCG
>CAMVKS010000090.1 GCA_947167995.1 uncultured Prevotellaceae bacterium | reverse complement strand
AGATCTATCGCATCGAGGCTACCGAGGCTACCATCGAGATCAACAACAGCAAGGCGTTCAACATGATTGTCCTGGGTGCTTACCTCAAGGTTAAACCCATTGTGACCATCGAGAACGTGCTCAAGGGTCTCAAGAAGACTCTTCCAGAGCGCCACTGGCACCTCATCCCAATGAATGAGGAAGCACTCAAGAAAGGTGCTACACTCATCAAGGAGTAATGCAATGATGAACGAGTTAATCACTCGTCAAGCTTTCAACTACACAAAACGCACTCTTCGGGGTGCGTTTTGTTGTTTTTTTTGATAGAGCTCTTGACAATTTAAAGTATTTTGTTTAAATTTGCGACAAGCTTTCAAGCTTTATCGCTTTCCACAGGAATACACTACAAGTTTAACCTACATAAAAACCAGCTATTATGAAGAAATTATTTTGCATTATTGCACTGGCAACACTCACTCTGACTGCCACGGCACAGTCAAGGCTGACGCTGAGCTCCTACAACGGCACATCGTTAGAACGATATGATGGCCAACAGTATGATGTATCGATGGACCGTTACTTTTTCACTGGATGGAACACCATCTCACTACCTTTCGCTTTGACCGAACAAGAAATTGACGATGTTCTTGGACAGGGTGTGAAGCTGGAACGTCTTGTGGGGGTAACTCAGCAAGGCACCGAAATCGTATTGAACTTCCAGGACTGCAAGGCCGAGGGTATACAACCCAACAAGCCCTACATCCTCTACTATCCCGGTGAGAATGGTACAAAGAAATTCAGAGTTAATGCACAAGTGGCAAACAATGAATCGAAGGTAACGTTCACTACCAACTATGGCGTGGAGGTAACAATGAATGGTGCTGCTCTCAAGACCGACGGAAAAGATCTCTATGGCATCCTCGCAATCAACAATGTAGACGCTAACTTTACCGCTATCGACAATGACAAGGCATTCTTCTACGCTACACGCTGCTACATCACCATCCCTGGTGAGCAGAAGTTCACTTTGACCCCCAACCATCTGGGTGCCGGTGAAGTGACAAGCATCAATGAGATTGCTGCAGCTAACGACATCGTTGACGTTTACAACGTGCTGGGCATGCGCGTGGCCAGCAACATCACAGCAGCCGATGTCAACAACCTTACTCCAGGTATCTATGTAGTGAAAGGACGCAAAATCCTCGTCAAGTGATGTGAGTCACGTGTTTTTCTAAACATACTCTACAGGCAGCATCTCGGTCAAGGGATGCTGCTTGCCGTTTATTAGCCAGGTGAAAGTGTAGCCCTCGTAGTCGCGCGGAAGAAGCACCTTGTCGATGTGGTGCCATTGTGGCTTGCCATAGTCGCTCGATGCCCCGCTAAGCTCTACCTGCCGCGCCGAATGATTGATGCGCCAATATCCCCCGCCAAGACACACGTCGCCGCGCTCCATGAGATGCCGGTGCAAAACCACCATCCCAAGGCGCAAATGTCCGTCTTGGGTAATTATGAATTTGGGGTATGACATGATTATTGACTTAATCGGTTATAAGAGTACCCTCTGCTGTTCGGTTGAATGTATTCTTCACCCAGATGGGGATTTTCTTGTCGGCGACAGGCTTGATGGTGGGGGCATATATCACCTTCGCTCCCTTGTCGCACATCTGCTGTGCCTGGTCATAGGTCATCTGGCGAATAACGGTAGCATTGGGGTCTACCTTTGGGTCGGCGGTCATGAAACCATCTACGTCGGTCCAGATTTCCAGACAGTCGGCATTGAGCGCACTTGCCACAATAGCTGCAGTGTAGTCGCTGCCACCTCTACCCAGATTGGAAATGCGGCGGCTCTTGCTGTCGCGAGAGATGAAGCCTCCCATCACTGCCACTTTCCCCTTGAAATTTCCCAAGGTCTTTTCAATGTTGGCATTGGTCGACTCCAAGTCGCATTCATGATTATTGCTCATGATAATCTCAAGAGAATCGAAATAGGTGGCATTATCTATTATCAAGCTGATTATCAATGATGAAAGCCGCTCACCATAGCTCACTATCTCCTCGATGTCGCTCTCGGTGAGCTCCTCACTGCGAGATATGTCGGTGTAGGCATTGCTCAGCTCATAGAACAAGGCTCTCACGCGGTTAAGGGCATCGTCAATCTCTTCACCCTCGATGAGAGAGTTCATAATCTCGTTGTGGCGAGCTGTGATATCCTGCACAATGCGATAAGCGGCAATATCGTTATTTGCCGCCAAATTGGCTGCCTTGATAAGGGTGTCGGTCAAGCCCCCAAGAGCCGATACCACTACCACCACTTGTTCATCTTGATGCTCTACAATGTGCTTGACATTGCGTAGGGCATCTACCGTGCCAACCGATGTGCCTCCAAATTTAAGTACTTTCATGAATGAATCGCATTTTGCAACTGCAAATATAGGAGTTTTTTCTTGATAAGGAAGAAAAAATCTTGTACAAAATTAGATTATTGACTATTTTTGTGGGTGAAATGGAAGAACTGAACCTTGACATATTCAATTTGCTCGACTCTCAGCCAGTACCGTCGAGGGGCTCATTGCTGGTGGCAAAGCCCACGGTTGAAGACTTTTGCTTCAAGCGCAGTGTCACAGTCCTCGTTGACCACGACGAAGAGGGCTCTATGGGGGTGATGGTGAACAAGCCCACTCGATTCACCCTCAACGAGATAATGCCCGACCTGGAATGTAACGCTCAGATTCCACTATATTTAGGAGGCCCTGTGGGTACCAACCAACTGTTTTTTGTTCACACTCTGGGAAAAGAAGCCATACCCGACAGCGAACAACTGGCGCCGGGGTTGTTTTTCGGCGGCAACTTCGATTTGATGAAACTTTTCCTCGCCAACGGGCATGACATAAATGAAAAGGTGAAATTCATGGTGGGATACAGCGGATGGACAAGTGGTCAGCTCGACAACGAGGTCAACCGTCACGACTGGGCAGTTCTGAAAGGCGATATTGCCCAACTGGTGATGAGCGATGACAATGAGACCATCTGGCACAAAGCCGTGGAACGATTTGGCGACCAGTACCGTCTATGGAAAGCCTGGCCCGACGATGTCAGCCTTAATTGAAACCTAAATTCAATATTACCGCATTCCCATGCGGAACTAATCAACAAAATTGACATAAAAGTCGATAAAATCGGGCCTGGAAACCAATTCAGAGCCTTGTTTTGTAGCCATTCTTTCGGGCAAGGGAATTATACCCACCCTCAACAAATCCATTCTGTCGGCATCAAAACAGATGTCAATAGTAATGTCGCCAGTGCGGTGCACATCGGTGTGCAATTCACACGCCCGTTTTAATTTAGAAATCTGACCGTCGTCTAAAAAACTCAGTTTTGAATGGCGAATGGCATCGACAAACTTTGAGGCATCCAATCCGTGATTGTAATCATAACCATCACCTTTCCTTTCCGAATCATAGAGATAGGCAAACGCCATAATAACATCCATATCGGCACCTTCCACATAGAGCATCTTCCCGAATTCTGCCACACGGTCCCAATGTTCAACACCATGTATCAAGCTCAACTCTTTAGGCCATCGAGAAGCCGTAAAAGCTCTAAGCTTTTCGATGTCAGAGCGCTTATATCTTTTTTTCAGTCCAATCAACGGCATAGTCCCACTCAGAAAATCAGTTGCATTATTTCTACATCGTGGACTTCGGTGCCATGGTTAATCCATTTCTTGAGCAAACCAGCAGTAGCAAATCCATGCTTCTTGAGCAAAGAGGTGCACACGGTGTTGCTCACTGCAACCAGGGCATAGAGTTGGAAAAGCCCCAAATAATCGCGCACATAGCCTATTGTGAGCTTGAGAGCCTCGTCGCCAACGCCCTCTCCGTGATGGGCCTTGTCGATCATGATGCCGAGTTCGGCGCGGTTGTTGAAGGGATCGAAATTGATGAGGTCAACGGTTCCAACGGCCTCGCCAGTCTCGGTGAGAGTTATCATGAGCCGCAGTTGACGAGTGTTGTAGAAGTCGCTGTCGTAGTTCTGCAAGTACTGCCACAGATAACTTTTGGGCGACGGCGTCATGATGTTGCTCACTGTCCAGAGCCAACAGTCGTTCTCCCACTTGTAGAGCACATCAATATCGGTAGCCTCAAGGGAGCGAAGCGTCACTTTATCATTAGAAATAATCTTTTTCATAGCGCGTGATGTTTATAATTTGCAAATTTAGTTATAATTATTTTGTTTTTCTCTCAACTTGCACTAATTTTAGATAAATTAGGCGGCGTTTCGGAAATAAATATCTAAAAACTTCGTTTTTGATTTTGTATTTCTCTCAACTTGCACTAATTTTGACCACTTAAACAAAAAACAAAGACAAAAACACATAGTATCATGGGATTAGTAATAGGTATTGACGTGGGTGGCAGCACCACCAAAATTGTGGGACTCAATAATGGGCAGATTCTTTCGCCCATGTTCATCACAGCAGCCGACCCCATTACGTCGCTCTTCGGGGCGTTCGGAAAATATATTTACGACAACGGCATCACCCTTGCCGACATTGAGCACGTGATGCTCACGGGAGTGGGCAGCTCGGGAGTGACAACGCCCATTTATGGCCTGCCCACCAGCAAGGCCGACGAGTTCCAGGCCGACGGACTGGGAGCGCGCTTCGACAGCGGTCTCGACAACCTCACCGTTGTGTCGATGGGCACTGGCACCACCCTGGTGAGCGTCGACGGCGACAAAATAAGGCACCTGGGCGGCATAGGCATTGGCGGTGGCACATTGATGGGTCTCGCCCACCTGCTGCTCAAGACCGATCACATAAGCGATGTAATAACGCTCGCCGAGCAAGGCGACATAACCCACATAAACCTGCAAATCAAGGACATCTGCAAGACCGACCTTGAAGGCCTACCCTTGCATGCCACCGCATCGCTCTTTGGCAAGGTGCGACAAATCACGCCCAGCGACAACGATGTGGCACTTGGCATCATCTGCATGGTTCTCGAGTCGATAGGTTCGGCTGCCGTGCTGTCTAAACTCAACACCGGCGTCAAGGACTTTGTGCTTATTGGCAACCTCACCCGCCTGCCTCAGTGCTCTGTGGTGTTCCCACGCATCGAGGAGATTTACGGCGTGAAGTTCCACATCCCATCTCACGCTGAGTTCTGCACCGCACTGGGTGCCGCACTGGCCTTCGAGGAGTTGCAAAATGCTTGATCAATCCACAATCACACAATCATTCAATGGTTTAAAACAGGCACAAAACTATGGAAGTAATACAAAGTTTCACTATCGACCACACTCATTTAAAACCAGGCATATACGTTTCACGAGAGGACAAAGGCATCACAACCTTCGACCTGCGCATCACAACCCCCAACCATGAGCCTGCCGTAGCTCCAGCAGCCATCCACAGCTTAGAGCACCTCATGGCAACTTGGTTTAGAAACTCGGCTGCTAAAGAAGATGTTGTATATGTAGGGCCCATGGGATGCCTCACCGGCATGTATATCATCATGACAGGGCAATACAGCGTGGAAGATATGCGACGATTGACTATAGAATGCTTGCAGTGGATTCTCACTCAGGATGAGGTCCCCGCAACCAAGCCCGAGGCTTGCGGCAACTATCTCCTTCACGACCTACCCATGTGCAAATGGGAATGCAAGCGATATCTCGACAGGCTGCAGAACGATTTCCACAGCGAGTACACAAAGCTACAAATCACCCTCGACGACGGCATGATTTTCGCCGACGCATAAATAACGTACAACATTAGTTGACAACAGTCCTCAAAAACTCTTCGGCTTTTGAGGACTGTTGTTGTTTCGATTGTTTTTTATTAGTCGGAACAACATGCTTAGTTTCCACAATACTGCCCTGCGAGCAGGATTGCATTTGTATCCTCGTTATAGACGAAATAGAGGAAAGGACGATTGGCAGTGAACTGTGGATGCATAGCTTTTACAAGGAAGCTCTGCACTGTCACGCTACTGGCTTCGGTGCCAGATTCGTTGACGGTGATTTTAGTATCTTGCGTAAATCGGTTGATATAGGAATGCACCCTGCTTAGCCTGCTGAAGTCGGCTTTCTCGTCAAAGGCTGTGGGCATCATGTCCAACAGCATCTCGCGCACGTCAAGGTTGCAACTGGTTGAGAATCGAGGCAAACTCAAATCAACAACTCCAGTTTCCTCAAGCCCCGAAATGATGCAGTTAAACTCATCAGCATTCATCATTGCCAAGAAATTGTTGATTTTCATGTCTTTGGGCAAGACGATGAGCATGCGCAGTCTACCACCGGCATATTTCTTTGAGACAGCTTGACACCTGTCGTCCTCATAATAAAGTTCATGAAAATACTGGAACATCATGGGCACTTGAGTAATGATGCCGTCATCGTTGGTGAAATCTCTCTCATAGGTGAGGTTCTGGTCAAAGGGGCCGTTCCACCACGCCTTGAATTTCATGTAATTGATGAGATAGGCAATCTCGTTGACATTGGTTTGCTTGATGATGTCGCTAAACTCGCCACCCGACTGCTGCTTTATCCAGTCATTGAGCTGCCGAGTGGCTTCATCGGTGCCGAAGTTGAGATTGCTCACCTGGGCGTTATAGACTCCCTTTATCGACTTGATGAATTCCTGATTGACAGGATAACTATTGTTCATCGCTAAATAGTTACTCATCTCGGCCAATGGAGCTAAACTGGCGAGACATTTGCCATAGAACGAGTTGGCAGCATCCGATGGCCCCACCAGCGCCTCTATCTCCTTGAGCGTAGCACCGCTGGCACCGTTGCTTGTCATGGCAAGCGCATAGCTCACACTCAACGGCGAGAAAGTGAAGCTCTTATAAGGCTCTGACTGCGACTGCTTTTGCAGCAGAGTAAATGCCAGCTCATTGGCCTTGTCGATACAGAGCTTGTCGTCATTGGTCACAACTATGGGGTTATCGCTATTAACTTCGGCTGCCGGTGTGGTCGCCATGTGATAAACCTGGCAATAAGTGCTGGCATTAGCCCCCAGCGAACACGCTACGACGCACAACAGAATCAATATGCGAAGAAAGGATGTTTTCATATCATTTTTGTTTTCGGACGTTACTATATATTTTCAACGCTAATAACTCTGTGATTATTATTGAGAAAAACAAGTTTCATTCTTGTCTTCAAAAAGCTGCATCTATCGGTGTCGAAAAGCTGGCTTACGCAGGAATTTTGAAACATGGAGTCGGTGGAATCAGTTTGCCGTGAGGCTGGATGGGCGCTTCGCTTAAAATTAAATGAAAATTAGGTTGAAAATTGCAGAGACGCGCG
>CAMVKS010000089.1 GCA_947167995.1 uncultured Prevotellaceae bacterium | reverse complement strand
ATTACCCCTTCCGTCAGGACTCGTCGTTCCTGTACTACTTTGGCCAGAAGCGTGACGGCCTGGTGGGCGTTATTGACGTTGAGAGCGGCAAGGAGACCCTCTTTGGCGACGACATCGACATCGAGGATATCGTGTGGTATGGCTCGGTCGACAGCGTTGCCGACATGGCAGCTCAGGTGGGCGTGGCCAGCAGCGCTCCCATGGCACAGCTCGAGGTGATAGTGAAAGACGCTGTCGCCAAGGGTCGCAAAGTTCACTTCCTGCCCCCTTATCGCCACGACACCATGATTCAAATCATGGACCTGCTGGGCATCCATCCAAGCAAGCAGAAAGAGGCAGCCTCGTTTGAGCTCATCATGGCTGTAGTGAAGATGCGTTCGGTGAAGACACCTCTTGAGATTGAGGAACTGGAGCGTGCATGTGAAATTGGCTACAAGATGCACACCACCGCCATGAAACTTATCAAGCCTGGCGTTACCGAGAAATATATCGCTGGACAAATCAATGGCATCGCCCAGAGCTATGGCTCACAGGTGAGCTTCGGCACCATCTTCTCGCAGCACGGCGAGATCATGCACGGTGCCCCATCCATGACCCAGCTCGAGGCTGGACGCCTCGTGCTGTGTGACTGTGGCGGCGAGACCATCGAGCACTATTGCAGCGACAACACCCGCACCATGCCCGTGAGCGGCAAGTACACCCAGCGACAGCTCGACATCTACACCATCGTTGAGGATTGCCACGACTTGGTGCTGAATGTGGCAAAACCTGGAGTCAAGTACTTTGACGTGCACATGGCTGTGTGCCGCCTGATGACCGAGCGACTCAAGGCCCTCGGACTCATGAAAGGCGATGTCGACGAGGCTGTGGCAGCCGGCGCTCACGCCATGTTCCTGCCTCACGGCCTTGGCCACATGATGGGAATGGACGTTCACGACATGGAAGGCTTAGGACAGATTTATGTGGGCTTTGACGAAGAGACACGTCCACGCCTTGACCAGTTTGGAACCAACGCCCTGCGCATGGGCCGCCGCCTGCAGGAGGGATTTGTAGTGACCGACGAACCTGGCATCTACTTCATCCCCGACCTGATTGATGAGTGGCGTGCCACTGGTCACTGCGCCGAGTTCCTGAACTTCGATATGCTCGAGACTTACAAAGACTTTGGCGGCATCCGCCTCGAGGACGATGTACTCATCACAGCCGACGGCTGCCGCTTCCTGGGCAAGGAAATCATTCCTTATCACCCCAAGGATGTAGAAGCCTTCATGGCAGGAAACTGATAAAACTCAATTTTCCCCGCACAAAACACAACAGCGACCTGGACAGTATGCCAGGTCGCTGTTATTATAATGTCTGCCGATTAATCAACAGTTATGATGTAGTCGAACTCGTCGAAATGCTTGATTCCCATTTTCTCGAGTAGAGCTCGGCTGCGGTCTACATCCTCTTGAGTGTTGTGCTCGGGAATGTGGGGGAGTCGCACCAGTATTTTCTCGGCCATGCCGTTGTGCGACATGAGCCAGCGCAGGTTGTCGAGAACTTGAGCGTTGTCGCGCGTAGTGTATTTCTTATATATTTCAGGGTTGGTATCCTTGACATCGATTATGAACTGGTAAATATAAGGCAGCACTCGCTCCAAGTGGCTGTGGTCGACGTTGAGCGATGTCTCGACATTGACTTTCCACTCTGCTGGCTTGATGCGACAGAACTCCTCGATAAACTCACTGCGCAACAGCGGTTCGCCGCCGCCAAATGTGACCCCTCCGCCAGTTGCGAGGAAATAGAGGTTGTCGAGAAGCAGTTCGTCGAGCAGCTCGCTCGTAGTTATATTTCGCCACACCATCTTGGGGTCGAGGCACTGCGGGTTGAGGCAGTATTTGCACCGCAAGGGGCAATTGTGGAATGCAGCAAGCGTTGTCACCCCCTTGCCATCGGTAGCAAGCCGGTGCCGCACAATGCCGATAAACGGCGCTGAAAGGTCTTTTTTTTCCATAAAAAAATAAATGTACACCACTTGGTGTTACACTAATTGGTGTACAAAAAAATAGTCCATTTAAACACCTGAAAATAAATACAATAATCAAATTGAACAAATGTACACCAGATGGTGTTACACCACTTGGTGTACATTATTTTCGTTATCTTTCACCTGTTATTTCTTAGTTGTTTTCTTGGGAGGAGGTGTTGTGTCGGGGAGGCACACCACGTCGCCCATGAGCTGGAAGGGCTCTTCGGTGGAGTCAACGGGTGTGAACTGCGCCGAGGGTGCCGTTTTGTGGCTGTTGCCAGTGCTTGAGGTTGGAGTTTCGACTTTGTTCTCTGGTGGAGGCATTACCATTCCATCGGGCTGGAAAATCTTGGGGTGGCACGATGATATAGCACCAAGTGCCACGCTCAGCCCAGCTATTGTCACCGCCTTGCCCAGGGCCTGGCGGTTGCGCAATTGTCGCTCGAGCCACCGTGTCTCGCTCTCACACTTGGGGCAGGTGCCTGCGCAGTCGCCCTCATGATGACACTCGGCGGGATTGTAGTCTATGTCGTTGGCCTGAGCTATCTCGCGCCTTATGCCTTTGAGTGTCTCGCAGATGTTTTTGCCTTGTTTCATATTACATGTGGTCGGTTGTTAATATTTAGTCTTCATTTTCTTCCTGGGAGAAATCGTAGATGAATTCTACAGGAATCAAGATCCAAGAGCGCACAGGGAAGTCGAGGATGCGTGCGGGTTCAAATTTAGGCAGCTCCCTGACCACTCGCAGTGCCTCGTTGTCGAAGAGGTCGGCAGTTGTGCTCTGCTCAATCATGGCGTCGCTCACAGTGCCATCGCTTTCTATCAAGCACTTGACGATGCAACGTGCCCTCACCGTGCCGTGCAGCTCCTTGATTGGAGCTAAAATACTGTCGGGGATGCTCAGGCGCTCCTTGATGAAACGGTCGAGAGCTTCATCGCCACCTGGGAAAGTCGCTACACTGTCGACATTGGTGTAGATCGAGTCTACGTTGGTTCGTGGGTGCCTGGGAGGAACAGGGCGATTATCAGGCCCTGGTCGTCTTGGGGTCCTATCACCTGAGGGCTCGCGCACTACACCTGACGTTCTGCGTTCTGGTGGTTTTCTCACGCCGCCAGCATTAGGGTGCCTGTTTTGACTTGTCGAACGATGGCCACCATTGCCACCCCTGCTTTGCGGCGATGTGGGTGCTGCATAGGCCATTCCGCTGAGTGCCAAACTCAGCCCTGCTATAGCTACCGCCTTGCCCAGCGCTTTGCGGTTGATGAGCTGTCGTTCAAGCCACCGCATCTCTTCTTCACACACAGGGCAGGTGCCCTCGCAGTCTCCTTTGTGATTACAAGGAGTGGGGGTATAGTCTATCTCGTTGGCTCGGGCGATGTCGCACCGTATTGCCTTCAACGTCTCGCATATTTTCTTTCCGTATGTCATATCTGTTTTAAAGTTTTCGTTTTGACAAAATTACAATAATGATTTGATATATAGACTACAATTAATTCTAAAAGTTACAAAATCCCCCTGATTAAGTGACGAAATATCGGGTATAGGTGACGAAATGGCAAATCACCCTATCAAGCACAAAAGGGCTATTCTTTGCGAAGCTGCAACACCCAAACTCCCATTATCAATAAAAGCCAACAAATCAATTGAGCTTTCATGCTTGTAAGGTTTTGATTATTGCAAAGATAGGCTATTTGTGGCAACTTTCAAAATATTGAAATGATTATTGCGTTTAAAAGAAAAAACAACATTAAACTTAAATACTATGTCAAAGAAAGCAAAACGATTCGTTTGGTTGGAAGAAGAGGGCGTATTCAAAGGCACCGCTATTATCGTTGACACATTGACAGGAGTGAACTATCTGTTTGCTCAGGCGGGTAATAGTGGAGGCCTCACACCCTTGCTCGACGAGAACGGCAACCCCATCGTTACCAAGAACATAGTCGAGGGGTAAGACCCCACTGCTATAATATCTCCCTATCGCTCGATGCGGCCTCAAGCTCCTCGAGCCTATTCCCTGTGCACCGAAGTATTGTTTTTTATTCTATAATAAGGAGGTCCGTCAAGTTCACAAAAACAGATTTTAGATTTCATTCCGAAAAAGTTGCCGATTTTTTGAAGTATGTTGGAATGACTTGATGAATAAAAATGCGAGTTTATAAAAGTTTATGGTTCAAATTAGGGTAGTTACGGCAAAAATTACTAACTTTGCAAGTTGATTGGGAAAATGGGCTTTTTTTGAGTTCTCTCAATCGGTTAATTGACTGAAATCAAAACACATAACAACATACAAGATGAATATTTCGTTAAAATGGTTGAAACAATACCTTGACTTTGACCTCACCGCTCAAGAGGTGGGCGACGCATTGACTTCGCTCGGACTTGAGGTGGGCGCCGTCGAGGAAGTAGAGACAATTCGTGGCGGACTCAAAGGCCTGGTAGTGGGCAAGGTGCTCACTTGCGAGCCTCACCCCAACAGTGACCACCTGCACCTCACCACCGTGGACCTGGGCAACGGCGAGGAGCCAGTACAAATCGTGTGCGGCGCCCCCAATGTGGCAGCGGGCCAGAAGGTGATAGTGGCTACCGTGGGCACTGTGCTCTACGACGGCGACAAGGAATTTGTGATCAAGAAATCCAAGCTGCGTGGCACCGACTCCTTCGGTATGATATGCGCCGAGGATGAGATAGGCATAGGCAGTGACCATGCCGGCATCATCGTCTTGCCCGACGACGCCGTGGTGGGCACTCCCGCCGCCACCTACTATGGCATCGAGAGCGACTGGCTCATCGAGGTGGACCTCACCCCTAACCGCATCGACGGCGGCTCGCACTATGGTGTGGCGCGCGACCTCAACGCCTGGCTCAAGTGCCACGGCAAGGACGGCAACCTGCGCCGCCCCAGCGTAGACGGCTTCAAGATTGACCGCCCCGACGGCGGCATCCCCGTGGATGTGGAGAACGGCGAGGCATGCCCCCGCTACTGCGGCTTGACCATTCGCAACGTGAAGGTGGGCGAGAGCCCCAAGTGGCTGAAGGACTTCCTCACCACAGTGGGCCAGCGTCCCATCAACAATATAGTCGACATCACCAACTATATCCTGCTGGGCACCAACCAGCCACTGCACAGCTTCGACCTGAGCAAGATCAAGGGCGGCAAGGTGGTGGTGCGCACCTGCAAACCAGGCACTAAGTTTGTCACCCTCGACGGCGTGGAGCGCACGCTCACCGACCGCGACCTGATGATTTGCAACGCCGAGGAGCCCATGTGCATTGGTGGCGTGTTTGGCGGCCTTGACAGTGGTGTGACCGAGCAGACTACCGATATCTTCCTCGAGTCGGCCTACTTCCATCCCACGTGGATTCGCAAGAGCGCCCGCCGCTTTGCGTTGAACACCGACGCCTCGTTCCGCTACGAGCGTGGCATCGACCCCAACGACGTGATCTACAACCTCAAACTTGCTGCCATGCTCATCAAGGAAGTGGCCGGCGGCGAGATTTGCGGCGAGATAGTAGATATCAAACAGCACGATTTCCCAGGGTTCCCTGTGGAGCTGCGCTACGACTACGTTAACAGCCTTATAGGAAAAGATATACCCAAAGAGACCGTTAAGAGCATCGTAGAGAGCCTTGAGATGAAGATTGAGGCCGAAGACGATGAGAAGCTTAATCTGGTGGTTCCCACCTATCGTGTTGACGTGCAGCGCCCCTGCGACGTGGTCGAGGACATCTTGCGCGTTTACGGCTACAACAATGTGGAGATTGGCAGCCAGGTGAAGAGTTCGCTCTCCATCAAGGGAATGGTCGACTTCCGCGACGACATGCAGGAGTTGATTTCCAACCAGTTGAGCTCGCAAGGCTTTAACGAGATAATGAACAACTCGCTCACCGCGCAGAGCTACTATGAGGGCTGCCAGACCTATCCCGAGGCCAACTGCGTGCACGTGATGAACCCCTTGAGCAGCGACTTGAGCCTCATGCGCCAGACCCTGCTCTTTGGCGGTCTTGAGAGTGCTGCCCGCAACATCAATCACAAGAACCCCAACTTGAAGATGTATGAGTTTGGCAACGTCTACCACTTCAGTCCCGAAGCCAGCAACGAGGAAGTGGCTCTCGCACCCTATAGTGAGCACACCGCGTTGGGAATATGGCTGTCGGGCGAGAACCACAGCGACAGTTGGACCGACAAGCCACGCAAGCTCAATTTCTACGACCTCAAAGGCACCGTCGAGAACATATTCCGCCGCTTGGGCATCGCCGAGCGCGACCTCGTGGTCGAGGAGTTCAAGAACGATGTGTTTGCCCTAGGTATCGCCTATAAGAACCATGGTGGCAAGCTCATTGCCGAACTTGGAGTCATCACAGCCGAGCAGCACAAGAAGGCTCATTGCACACAGGTTGTATACTTTGCCGAGCTAAACTGGAACGCCACCTGCAAGATGGCTGCCAAAGCCAAAACCAAGTTTGCCGACCTACCCAAGACGCTGCCCGTGCGCCGCGACTTGGCGTTGCTCGTCGACAGCAATGTTACCTATGCCGATATCAAGCACGTGGTAGAGCAAAGCGAGCGCAAGCTGCTACGCGATGTGAACCTCTTCGACGTCTACGAGGGCAAGAACCTCGAGGCCGGCAAGAAGTCCTACGCTATCAGCATCATTTTGCAAGACGACATTAAAACATTGCAAGACAAGCAGATTGATGCTGTGATGAACAAAATCATCGCCAACCTCGAAAAGCAAGTGGGAGCAAAGCTTCGCTAATGCACAATTCATAATGCATAATTCATAAAGCACAATTGGGCTGTGCCTTTTTAAATGCATAAATCGTTGTAACTATGGTAATTGATTTTAAAGATTTAGAACTCAATATCGCCCAGAATTTCAAGGGTGGCGAGGGGGAGTATGTGTCGCGTCGTTTTGTCGATGAGAACAACAAAATCATGCTCGGCACTCTCGAGCCAGGGTCATCGATTGGCTATCACAGCCACGACACCGATAGCGAGATAATGTATTTCCTTGAAGGCGAGGCCACCGTGCTCACCGATGCTGGCGAAGAGAAGCTGCTGCCAGGTCAAGTGCACTATTGCCCCATGGGACACAGCCACAGCCTCATCAACCGTGGTGATTGCGACCTGAAATTCCTGGCAGTTGTACCTGTGCATCAAAAATGAGAAAATTTAATAACTAAAAAAATATATATTTTTATGGGAAGAGCTTTTGAATACCGTAAAGCAAGAAAACTGAAACGCTGGGGCAGCATGTCCCGCACGTTCACTAAGATTGGTAAGGAAATCAC
>CAMVKS010000088.1 GCA_947167995.1 uncultured Prevotellaceae bacterium | reverse complement strand
GTCACCGCATGCGCACTGCCGATGGACGCAAGGTCCTCGCTCGCCGTCGCGCTAAGGGTCGTTACAGCCTCACTGTTAGCGACACTGTTTACAAGTAAAAAGAGGTAAACAGCCGTGCCGCCGAGAGGCCGCACGCGACAAAAAAGACATAGCCGTTGTAATCACACATGGATTACGACGGCATTTGTTGTGTTTATGGCACAAAAAACAAGCACCGCAACCTATAAAACATTGCGATGCTTGTACACACTTTGTTTGATAGTCAATATCAGGTGATTTCACCAATTACGTGTCAAACTCTTCATATTCTCTCTGGCAACTGCACTACCTTGAGCAGCAGCCTTGCGATAATACTCTAAAGATCAGCTTCCCACGCCGGTGCCGCCGCAGTCGGGGCATGAGATGCGCCCGGTGCCGTCTTTCCAATCACTTGTATCATCGGTAAATCCATTCCAACGGCCGCCGCATCGCTCACAAGCAGCCCCGCCGCCTGCAGCCTCAATAGGATACCAACCTTTGCCATGGCATTTGGGACACGTAATCTTGCCCGAACCACCACATCGCTTGCACACATTGCTTTTTTGTGAAGCATAGATGGTGATGCTCTGGTCCTCGCATGTGAGTTTTATCTCGCCACGACGTCCCGCTCCAGCTCCTACATTGGGAGCGGCTGTAACGGTGAGAACGCCGTTGGCATAGGATGCGGTGAAGCCATCTGAGGCCTGAACCTGTGGAATGCCGTCGGTGTCGATATTCACGGTCAGGGTGCCGCCTTCTTTACCAAACTCGACCTTGTCGCTCGACGGAGTGATGTGGGTGCACTTGGCGGCTTGCATGACGTGAATGATAGCGGTGACGTTCTTGCCCGTGAGGACGATGTCGCCCTTTCGAAGGGCTCCACTATCGTTGCGCCCTGTCTTGATGATAAGTTTGTTGTCCTGAGCATCGGTTTTCACCCAGTCGGGACAATCCTTGACACTCCATCGGCCATCGGTGCTTATGTCCACAATCTGCTCTCCGCCATCGATGAGGAACTGCACTTGATCGGTGCTTGGTGTGACGTGAGTGGCGCTGTCGCAGGCACTGAGCAACATCAATGCCACAACCGACAATAAACAAAATAACTTCTTCATAATAAATAGTATTAATTGGGTTAATGATTAAATTCCAAAAATATTTGGACAACAAAAATATAACAAAAAAATGTAATTTCGAAATCCATTTTGGTCCTTTTCTGTCATAATGAAGAAAAAACTAAAAAAAGGCAATATTTATGTCAGCAGATATGATTTTATTAATTATTTTTGCAACATGAATAATGCAGATAATGAATTCAATAATGCAAAGCGGCTGCTCATGCACAGGATAGAAGAGGTCTATCAGCAAGAGTTAACCACCCCTCGAGATTTCCAGTGGTTGAGCGACCAGCTCAAATACATGGGGACAAAGCTTTCTCCAACTACTCTCAAGCGCTTGTGGGGATATCTTCGCGACGAGTCAACTCCTCGCAGGTCAACCTTGGATGCTCTATCACAACTGCTGGGTTATTCAAGCTTCTCACACTTCATGTCTTCGCCAAGTGACTCCGACGAAGCCGCAAGCGCACCAGCTCTTGGTGCCACAATTCATCCCAGCACCCAAATGGAGGAGCATGAACGACTCATGATCACGTGGCAACCAGGTAGAAAATGTATTATCAGGCATTTAGGGAGCGGGCAGTTTGTTGTCGAGAGTTCCGAAAACACCCGTCTGCTTCCCGGCAACACTTTTTGCTGTGAATTGATAATCGACGGCGAACCCATGTATATCGACAACCTTGTCCAGACGGGACGCAAGCCCACGGGCTACGTGTGCGGCAAGCGCAATAGAGTTCATTTTCTATTGCTTCAAAATAATAAATTTGAGTGATGGAAGAAACCTCATCGGTATCGGGATATCTTGAAGATGGCTTTGAAGGCGTTAGCTCGGAGTTCACACAGCTCGAAGCATTGCAATCGCATGGCGTGAACCGTTTCACACGCGCCAAGCGCTATGGTAGGTGGTATCTACTCAAGTCGCTCAACAATGAGAGCCGCAACAAGCTCATCTACCAAGAGATGCTGCGCAAGGAATTTGATATCATGATGCGACTGCAGCATCCAGGAGTGGTCCAGACAATAGGAATGGAAACGGTGAAGACATTAGGGCAGTGCATTGTCATGGAATGGATAGAAGGTGTGACCCTGAAAAAGTGGCTAGAAGGCGAAAACAGCCGCGACGAACGCCTTCACGTGGCCGAGCAACTGCTTGATACGCTTTCACACATCCACGCCCACGGCATTGCACACCGCGACATCAAGCCCACCAACATCATGGTTACCACTAATGGCAAAAACGTGAAAATCATCGACTTTGGACTTGCCGACACCGATGCCCACGCCATCCTCAAGCAGCCTGCTGGCACCAAGCAGTATATGGCCCCAGAGCAAGCTTCCACGAGTCAACCCGACGTGCGCAACGACATCTACAGCCTGGGGCTCGTGCTGAGGCAGATGAATCTGGGAAAAGACTACAAAAAGGTGGCAGAAAAATGCATCCTCCCTATCGATGAGCGATACCAAAGCATCAATGAGCTGAAAAGCGACTTAAGCAGGCGCAAAACACGCCGGCGCAACATAGGCATAGCACTGGCAGCGCTGTCAGTGGCAGGATTAATCACAGCTATCTCTCTACTTGCCATTAAACTCAGCAGCAAAGACTCAAGCAATATAATTGTGCAGGATAATCAGGCACGACAACAGGTTGACTCACTGCGAAACGCATTGAACCATGCATCCTCTCAGATAGAACTCGGACAGATGCAGCAAGATAGCTTGCGTGGCCACCTTGGTGGACTTAAAGACACCATCTCGGCACTTAATGCCTCCAACTCACAGCTGCGCAATGTGCAACAAGCCATCGATGAACGCGAGCGATTAGTCAACCAAGCTATTAACGATGGTTTGCTGCTTGTAGATGCCGCCAACGTCGCCACCCACCTTAAGGAACACATCGATACCTTGAGCGACGTCGAATACCTGTGGATGGACTGGCATTCTCTGTCAATCAGTGGCGAGAGAAAGATACCTGGATACATGAACAGCATACGCAACCGCTTTACCAGTAAAGAGCTAGCCGAAATAGAATATGCGCTCAAGGAGCATTGCAGCAATTATGAGAATGAGATAGTTGCGAAGCTCGAAAGGATGAAGAACTTTCTAATCGTCGCTGACTGATTTTGACGACTTGGCATTGCGCAGCGCTTCAATTTCCTTTCGGATTATAGCGGCCTCCTGCTCTAATTTTTCGAGCTTACTTTCGAGATTATTTATCTGCACGTCGATTTCATCAATGTGCATCTCGCTGCCGTCGGGCTCATGCGATTGTATTGTCCTAAACTCCTTCCAACCTGGTGCTTTGCGGTAGGCATCCTCGCATCCTTCAGGCACCACAATGATTGTAGTCAGAGTGTGGTAGGGCTCAATCACCTCTTCCCACTTGCTACCATAGAATGGGTGCTGATTTTCGAGCAGAGGAGGAATCTTGTTGTTGCTTATAATAACCCGCAGGTTTGGACAGTCAAGCAGTGCACCTTTAAGAATCCTTAACGCAGTTCCAATATTAAGTTTCACAAGATTGCGGCAACCGCGAAATGCATTAGGACCAATCTCAGCGATACCATAGTCGCGGCCATACCAGGTGACTACATCGGGAACAATCGCTTCGGTAACCGACATGTCGAGGCATGTGTCAACAGTGAGATAAGGTGCGTCCCAGTTGCTGTAGAGGAAGATTCCCTGCTTGATGCGCTTCACGCGAGTATAGGCGTACGCATCAATCGCCACGCCAGCAACCACGCCAAGCAACAAGAACACAAACAATATTTTGGAAAAAGTCTTCATTGGAGAATCAGAGGAACATGACATAGTAGATGGGCATATAGGTGATACCATTTTCAGTATAAATATCACGATTGTTAGACAACACCAAGGATTTCTTGATATTGTATTCAACATTATCGACAAATACATTCAAAGCACTGTGCACCTTGTAGTCTTTGCCCGATTTCACTTCAATGGGAACAACCGACAATAGATTGTCGCTCTCTACAAGGAAGTCAACTTCGCCATTCCTCTTGTTGTCATAGTAATATAATTCGTGGCCATGAGCATTCAGTTCTTGAGCGACAACCGACTCATATACCGAGCCAAGGTTGATGCCGCTCTCTTCGTCAAGCACAGCACCTATATTACGGCCATAAAGCAGGCCCGTCAGGATTCCTACGTCATTGAGATACAATTTCAACAGATTCTTCCTGCTCGACTCCAGTAATGGGAACTTTGGCTGTGACACGGCTTTCACCTCAAGTGCGATTCCTGCCTGAATAAGATAATCAAACTCCTCGGCATAATCGCTGAAGCGCTTCCCTGCTTTCCCTTCTATTTGATTGACAAAAATACGCTTGCGCTTGTTCTCCAAATTAGACGGAATCATATCGTAAACACGTCTAATCTTCAGCCTGTTGGCTGTGTCATACTGAGATGCATCGGCGCCATAATAACGATGTATCTCGGCCTGAATGTCCCTTATTGCCACTATGTCGGTCTGTTCCAGAAACGCATTCACGGCATCGGGCATTCCACCCACAAGCAGATACTTTTTAAACAAGTCAAGCACCTTGGCATGCATTCCTTCATCAAGCGTCTTCTCTTGCGAGAATTGAACTTTCATATAGTCAATGATTTCCTTGCCAAATCCATTAGCAATCAAGAACTCCTCAAAGTCAAGCGGATACATGTGACGCACCTGAATGCTTCCCATGGGAATCGACACCGATTGCGACAAAGCCACGCCAAGCAACGAGCCACTGGCTATATAAGTGTAGCGGTTCTCGGCCTTCAAGAATTTCAGCATGGTCAACAGATGCGGATAGGCCTGAATCTCGTCAAGAAACACCAGAGTCTTGCTCCTCTCACCCAAGCGGACACCAGCAATAGCACTAAGACGTAGATAAAAATCTTGGGGAGTCTTTACTGATTCAAAAAAACGGGCACCATTGGCATCCTCAAGAAGGTTTACCTCTATGTAGTTCTCAAACATTTCCTGCCCCACATGCCTGATGATAAAAGACTTTCCAACCTGCCGTGCACCGTCGATAATCAAGACCTTGTTTGACCCCAACGAGAAATAGTCCTTTAGTGTTGTTTGTATCTTCCTGTATAACATATTGTTAACACTTTTTCTTAATTTTCAGCACCACAAAAATACACTTTTTCCACGAAATAAGCAAGCATAAAATACACTTTTTCTCACTTTTTGCCCCTCAAAAAATACACTTTTTCCTGAAACGAGTTTTTTCAGACGATTAAAACGACAAAAAACAACTTCACACAATGTCCATTCCTCAAAAGTGGACAACGGCATTGCCGTTTGCCTAATTAATAGAATCAAGCACCGCAGTGGGTGTTGCCCGGCCGCGGTGCTTGAAATCGTGACTTTTTTATTGATTTATCAATTCAATAGTGTCCTAAAATATTGATATTTGAGCACAAATATATTTTTTACCTAATTCACATCATATTGATAATGGTTCTTAATTTCGCTCTAATGTAGCGCCGAAATTGCTATATCGCGACTTCACCTTAATTTTGAGTTTGCCACCACTTAAGGTGCATGTTACTGTATAACCATCACTGCAGCTAAGATTCAGTGTGTTACCTTTAACTGTTCCATTGCCACTGCAAATTTCTTCTTGTCCGTATAACGTTCCAAAAATAGTGTTGTTACTACTGTCGTATTCAAGTTTTAATTGCACTCCATGGAGAGCATTCTCTACCCAAAAGCCTTCGAATAATGCGCTGTTCATTCCATTCAGCTTCTCCTGTGCTTTCACATTTCCTGATTGAATAGCTTTTTCATACCATTTGCGAGCCTCGGCATAGCTCTGTTCAACACCTATTCCCTTATTGTAACAAACGCCTACGAGATACTGCGCATCGGAATGTCCCTGCTGGGCTGCTTTTAAAAACCATTTAACTGCTTCGGCATCATTCTTCTCAACTCCTTGGCCATTAACATATCGTAAGCCGACAAAGAACTGTGCATCGGCATCACCTTCCTGAGCCGACATGAGTGATAAGTTAAACTCATGAGCATCAAGGTCTTCTCGGCTCAAAGACACCTCCTCTTCTTCTCCATAAAAAGGAGATGGATCGTTGCACAAATCAGCATACTCTTCATACCAACTGTGAGCTTCTTCTTCATCCTCTTCTACTCCACGCCCATAGTAATACATTTCTCCTAAGTTATAGGCAGCCTCGCCATAATAGAGGCTTAACAAAGAATAATAAACATCACCTTCTTCTTCTTCATCTCTATCAAGTTCTATTGCCTTCTTATACCATTCTATAGATTGCGCATAAGCTTCATAAGCTTGGCTTCCTTCCAATGAATTACCTTTTGAAAAATAAATATCACCTAAACAGCATGCAGCATATGCACAATCTTGTTCGGCCGATTTCTTATACCATTTAATTGCTTCTTCCTCATTTTCTTCCACACCATATTCAGCTCCCAAATGATAAGCTGTCCCTAATTCACATTGGGCTCTTGCGTCTCCTTGCTCAGCTGCTTTGCGGAACCATTTTGTTGCTTCAACTTTATTTTCGACAACACCCCATCCCAAAGAATAACAATCTCCCAGTCTAAATTGAGCTTCAGATTCCCCTTGCTCTGCCGCCATCCTATACCATCTCACGGCTTCAGTTTTATCCTTGTCTACACCCCAGCCATTAAAATAGCATTTGCCAGTATAATATTGCGCTTTGCTATTGCCCTTATCGGCTGCAATTTTAAACCACCGAAGTGCTTCTTCATCGTTTTCCTCTACACCATAACCACCAAGATAACATCTTCCAAGGTAATATTGTGCACTGCTATGGCCCTTCTCTGCTGCAATTTTTAACCACCGGAATGCTTCATCATTGTTTTCCTCTACTCCATACCCGTTGTAATAACAAAAACCCAGCGAGTATTCAGCCTCGATGTGTCCTTGGGCTGCAGCTTTGAGATACCACTTAACAGCCTCTGCACGATCTTTTTGAACATCTTCACCCGAATAGTAACATTCACCCAATTGATACTGTGCCTCAGCATCACCTGCAATTGCTTTGGCATAATACTCTTTAGCTTTCCCTGTTAAACCTGAATCATTTTCATTTGTTTCTAAGTTTGCTCTTTCTCCAATCTTTCCTGTAACAGCTTGTACAGGCAGCGAAAAAAACATCAACACTAAAACAAAAATTTGTAAAATAATCTTTTCCATAACTGTTTTCTTTGTTTTTAAAAATTAGAGTATAAATATCA
>CAMVKS010000087.1 GCA_947167995.1 uncultured Prevotellaceae bacterium | reverse complement strand
GGATTATCAAGGCTGATGGAGTTGTCACTCAACGCCATTGCTGCTGTCTTGAAACCTAGCGAATTGAGGCTTTGGATAGGCTCATCAAGCCACGTCCATGGCACTAAGAAAACCGAGCCCATCGACACACGCACTGCACGACGATTCAATGGGTCGCAACTCGTGCGAGTGAGCAGCACGGCATCTATACCCAGAGCCGCTGCCGAACGGAAGATAGCGCCAATGTTGGTAGTATCGGTCACTCCGTCTATAACAACTACTCGATTGGCATCACGACACACTTGCTCCACACTTGGCATCACTGGTCTGCGCATGGCGCACAACACTCCGCGAGTGAGCACATAGCCAGTGAGCTGAGCCAGGAGGTTGCGCTCACCAGTATAGACAGGGATATCGCCACATCGTGCGATGATGTCGGCAGCGTCGCCTTCAATATGTCTGCGCTCGCACAACAGCGACAGCGGCTCATAGCCAGCCCGCAGCGCCACATCAATCACCTTTGGACTCTCGGCGATGAAGATGCCCTTGTCGGGCTCTAAACGGTTGCGCAACTGAGCTTCGGTCAAGGTGCCAAACACTTGCACACCCTCGTGTTCCAGTGATGTTATCTCAATAATAGCCATAGATTGTGAATTTTGGCCACAAAATTACAAAAACTGCTATTTTATACAAAAAAGATAAAGCCTTTTTGCTATTGTCATTTTTTCCTGCTACCTTTACACTCTCAAATTATTAATATCATTTTCTTATGGCACACAACTGCGAGAATTGCAAATTCCGAGCTCATTACGACAAGAAACCAAATTCATTGTTGGGCCACTTCTGGCGCTGGCACATCAACTTCTGTCCTGGATGGAAAGGATATTTCACCAGCCAAAACGAGGAGAAAAAAGCCGAGCTACGCAAGAAGTACAACTTCACTAAGTATTGATTGGTCGCATGACTAATCTTATCAACCCCAAGAACTAACTCAAAACAAAATAACAATGAAGAAATTTTTAATTTTTGCCATCTTAGCAGTCTTGGCATTAGGTGCTAATGCCCAACTCAAGAAAGTGTATAACGACGAACTGAACCCCATGGAGCAGATCGACAACGCAATAGCCCAAGCCAAGGAGCAGGGAAAGTTTGTGATTTGCCAAGTGGGTGGCAACTGGTGTCCCTGGTGCCTGAAGTTTGCCGATTTCATCACTAAAGATGAGGAGATTGCAACGGTTGTTGATGAAAATTTCGTCTACATTCACGTGAGTTACAATCCTCACATGTCGACCGATGAGTCCCGCGACAAGACCATGCTCCAGCGATTGGGCAACCCTGGCCGATTTGGCTATCCTGTCTTTGTGGTACTCAATCACGATGGCAATGTAATACACATCCAAGACTCCAGTTTTCTTGAGGAAGGCAAAGGCTATAACAAAGACAAGGTGCTGCGCTTTTTCAATAACTGGACACCTAAAGCTGTCAATGCTCAGTGATGGTTGATATAGAGGTCTTATTATCAAAGCCATACAGGATTGTTGACATCTTGCCCAAGCAGGTGCCGGCCGATGCTGGCGGGCAATATTTCACTATAGAGAAGTTCTTCCTGTCGCCACCTCACCTTGACGTCATTCATCACAAATTTGCCAATGTTCTGTTGAAACTCAATTGCTACGACGACATCTTGGTATTCAGTGTTGATGACGAGTTATGGGTTGAGAATCCAGCACCCGCCGACTTGGAGCGGATGGTGTTAGAGCGCAAGCCGTTATTTGTGATGTTGAAGCAATCCCAAACAATGCTCTCCATCACTGGCGAAGACCACAATATGACGGTGTATGGAGAGAATGGTGAAGCATTGTCATTAATTAGTACAATTGCCTCGGCCGAAGGTCTCTATCTTTGGAAGCCATGAACATAAAAGGCTATTTTGTCAGCATTTTCCACAAGGTGAAGCAATGGCTGCAGTCACTGTCGTTCAGGACTGGTGTCATTGTATTGCTTTGTTGCATACCATTCTACATCTTGTCGTTTGCCCAGATGCTATTGCCGATTAGTGTAACGGCAAAAGGTATACTGTGGACCGTTCTCTTTGGACTGGCTAAGACCTGCCAATACGGAGGCCTTACTATTCTTGGCGTTGAAGGTTACAAACGATTGAAAAGCAAATTAAAAAAGACAACTGAGCTTGATGCAATAAACAAAAACTATTAAACATAGAATGTAAAACAAGCAGAAAAAACAAAAAATGTACAACCTAAAATATAAAGTAACAACCAGCACTTGTGACAGTAATGGCAAGCTCAAGCTGTTCTCGGCATTACAGATGATGCAGGACTGCTCAGAGATGTGGATTGAGAGTGAACCCACAGTGAAGAGGTATTTCAACAACCAGAACATGACTCAACTGCTTGCCACCAGACAGGTTGAGATTGTGAGGTTGCCAGACTTCAAGGAAGACTTGACAGTCACCACATCGGTCTATGAAGTGAAGCCTGTGTTCGGTTTTCGCAACACCTTCATCCGCGATGCTCAGGGAGAGCCATGCTTCAAGACTTGGAGCATGGGAGCCTTTGTAGATCTAACGACAGGCAAGCTCAAGCGCATTGACGAGGCGACTATCGCATCAATTACTATGGACGATAATCAGGAGATGAACTATCGCGACCGTCGCATCATTTTACCACATGATGGTGGAATCGCCCTCAATCCAGTGCCTGTGATGCGTGCCGACATCGACTACAACAAGCACATGAACAATGCCCACTATGTGCGCATTGCAATGGAACTGCTGCCCGAGGACTTTGAGGTTAAAGGCATGCGCATGGAGTACCGCGTTCCAGCCAAGCTCGGCGACCAGCTCACTCCCACCATTTTCAACTTAGGCAATACCATTATCGTGTCACTTAACATTGATGCTGAGACCAGTGCCATAATTGAGTTCTGTAACCATTGACAACTCCGACTATGCAAGCCATTCCTGCTCATAACAAGCGATGCTGTGTTTATGAACTCAAGAAAAGTATCTAAATTTAGATTCGCCGACGTTGATAAATTCCTGCTCTCAACTATTATATAAGATATAATACCCCCCCATAATGACCGAAATAAAAATCACAACGGCTAATGCCGATGACAAACTTAGGAATCTTTATGAGACATCATTTCCTCCCGAAGAGCAGATTCCTTGGAAAGACTTGATGGTGCTGGTTGAGAAGATGCCGCTCGACTTCACCGCTTACTATGAAAATGCCGTACTCATGGGTTTTACTATCGTCTATCCACGCCCCGCCTTCAACTGGTTTTGGTATTTTGCTGTGCCTCTGCAGCTACGTGGCAATGGGGTGGGGCAGCGCATTCTGTCGCGACTGATTGAGCGGTATAAAGACCGCAGCAACATTCTCGACATGGAGAGCCCACTGCAGCAAGACTGCGACAACCTGGAGCAGCGTCGTCGCCGCCATGCCTTCTACTTGCGCAACGGATTTCGTGACACTGGCGTGGGGCGTTCGTTTGGAGGCATTGACTATACTATCATGATGATGGGCGATGGCATCTTCACCATGCAAGACTACGACAAAATCATTGCCGAATTGCGCTCACATTGGGACAACATGCCTAAAGAAGATAATAAATAAGAGAGGGTTGAGTAGTACTGCTTCTTCACATCATCAAGAGCTTGGTGAGTAGCACGTCGGTGAGCAGTATCATAATATTGCTCATCACAACGGCGTCGGTACTTGCTTTGCCCACTTCGATGGAGCCACCTTTTACAGTATAGCCATAGAACGACGAAATGCTTGAGATGATAAAAGCAAAGAATAGTGACTTGATGAGGGCGAACCACACATACCACTCTATGAACAAGGTCTGAATGCCATAGATATAGGTGTCGGTGTCGATTATGCCCGTCAGCACGCATATCAGGTAACCGCCAAAAAGGCTCGTCGCCATGCATATTATGACCAAGAAAGGCATGATGGTTACCAGGCCGAATATCTTGGGCATAATCAGATAGTTGGCACTGTTTATTCCCATGATGTCGAGGGCGTCGATCTGCTCGGTGACACGCATCGTGCCAATCTCGCTGGCAATGTTGCTACCTATCTTTCCCGAGAGTATTAAGCACAGAATTGACGACGAGAACTCAAGCAAGATAATCTCGCGGGTTGTCAGTCCCACAGTGTAACGCGGAAGCAGAGGATTGCTGATGTTGAGCTTGATGAGCAAGGTACACAGTGCGCCAATGAACAGCGACACAATAAGTATCAAGGGGATGGAATCAATACCAAGCTTGTATATCTCGGCCATGTAGCGCTTGAAGAATTCGCGCCACTTGTCGGGGATGCCTATGCTGCGCCACATGAGAACGCAATAAGAACCTAATTTATTTAATGACTTTGTAAGTGCCATATAATCTCCAAAACAGTTTTGAAACTGCAAAGTTAATAAATTGTTTTCATTATCGCATCAATAAAACATTTTTTTACATTAAAGTCATTTTTTGCGGAAATGATTGGTGGGAATTGGTGGGAATTGGTGGGAATGATTGACAGAGACGAGGCACATCCTGTTTTGCGCTCAAAAAACAGTTTTTTTAAAAAACTTTGCACAATAACTATAGTTATTGGAATTGTTTTAGTATCTTTGCAAGTTATAAACTATGTCTATTAATTAACAGGTTGATATTATTGCAGATGACGACAGGAAGATGGATACGTTTTGCTTGCATTTTGGGCTTGTGGCTATTCTTGGTCTACATTGTGTGGACCCGTGCCGAGCACAATTTCATGACGGTATTTGCCATCGTTGCAAGCGGTATCATCGTTTTTGTGCCTCTCTACAAGAAATATATCAGGAAATAACTTTTAGATGTCAACTAAAGAATATATACAGGAACATTTTCCTCTGCTGGCCAAGATTGACTCTCCAGCCGACCTGAAGAAGCTCGATGTGGAGCAGCTGCCTGCCGTGTGTGACGAGTTGCGCAGGTTTATCGTCCACGAGCTCAGCGAGAACCCGGGGCATTTTGCTTCGAGCATGGGAGCTGTGGAAATTGCTGTGGCGCTGCACTATGTGTTCAACACTCCCGACGATCGCCTCGTGTGGGATGTGGGACATCAGGCCTATGCACACAAGATATTGACTGGTCGACGCGACCGCTTCTCCACCAACCGAAAGCAGGGCGGGCTGAGTGGATTTCCTAATCCCGACGAGAGCGAGTATGACACTTTTCAGGCGGGGCATGCCAGCAACTCCATCTCGGCAGCCCTGGGAATGTCGATTGCCAGCGAGTTGCAGGCTAATGCCAACCGCCGCGTGGTGGCCGTAATTGGTGATGCCTCGATTAGTGGCGGGCTGGCATTTGAAGGCATCAACAATGCGTCGATTCACAAGAACAACCTGCTCATCGTGCTCAACGACAACGACATGTCGATCGACCGCCCTGTGGGTGCTCTGGGCGAATATATGACCAAACTTTCCACATCAAAAAGCTACAACGACTTCCGCTACAAGACCTATCAGTTCATGCGTAAGCATCATATTATCAGCGACAGTGGTAAAGGAGTGGTGCTGCGTTTCAACAACGCCATGAAATCGTTGCTCACAGGTCAGCAAAACATCTTTGAAGGTCTAAATATTCGATACTTTGGTCCTTTCGACGGTCACGATGTCAAGAAACTTGTGAAGACATTCCGTGATATCAAGGACATGACAGGCCCCAAACTCATACATCTCCACACCGTTAAAGGCAAAGGATATGAGCCGGCCGAGAAAGACCCTACTACATGGCACGCCCCCGGCAAGTTTGACGAGGACACTGGAGAGCGAATCAAAGGTGTTAGCTCGGGTAAGCCGTTGAAGTATCAGGATGTGTTTGGCAAGACTCTCGTTGAACTTGCCAAGGCCGACGAGAAGATTGTAGCCATTACTGCTGCCATGCCGTCGGGCACATCGGTGTCGATGATGCAGGCCGAGTTGCCACAGCGCACCTTTGATGTGGGCATCAGCGAAGGGCATGCCGTGACTTTCGCAGGTGGTCTGGCCAAGGAAGGCTTGAGGCCCTTTGTCGCTATATATAGTGCTTTCTTGCAGCGTGCCTACGACTCGATTATCAACGATGTGTCGATAGCACGTCTGCCAGTTGTTTTCTGCCTCGACCGTGCAGGACTGGTGGGAGAGGACGGCGTGACGCATCACGGCCTCTTTGACCTGGCTTTCATGCGCGCTATCCCTGGCATGACAGTAACGGCGCCAATGGATGAGCACACATTGCGAAACCTCATGTACACAGCCATCAGGCACAACGATGGGCCGTTCTCGATAAGATACCCACGTGGTGCAGGAAAGATGGTTGATTGGAAAAATGAGATGCAAGAGCTGCCGTTAGGCAAAGGACGCAAGTTGAGCGATGGCGACACAGTGGCTATCCTGAGCCTGGGAACGATAGGAACCAATGTGCAACAAGCTGTTGCCTCTCTTCATGAGCAAGGCATTGATGTGGCCCACTACGACATGATTTTCCTCAAGCCTCTCGACCAGGAAATAATGTACGAAGTCTCTCAAAGGTTCAAAACAATAATTACCATTGAAGAGGGCACAATCAACGGAGGACTGGGAAGCGCTGTTGCCGAGTGGCTCACCGAGAGGAACATTAATGCAAGACTCGTGAGGTGTGGCGTGAACGACACGTTTGTTGACCAAGGCACTGTGAAGCAACTGCACGAGTTGTGCCGTATTGATGCGGTTTCAATCGAGCAGGAAGTAAAGAAACACTTAAACAATAGCGAGATATGAGAATTGTGATTGCTGGTGCCGGTGAGGTGGGTACACACCTGGCTAAAATGCTTTCTAACGAGGAGCAAGACATCATTGTCATCGACAAAGACGAGAAAAAACTGTATAATCTCGAGAATTACAACCTGATGACCATGCAGGGCAGTGCTGTCTCGCTCGATGTGCTGAAGAGCATTCAGGTGGGGGTTGCCGATATTTTCATTGCAGTGACACCACACGAGACAATTAATATCATTGCCAGCTCAATGGCCAAGAGTTTAGGTTGCAAGAAGGCTGTTGCACGAATCGACAATTATGAGTTCATGAAGCCTGCTTCAAGAAAATTCTTCAGCTCTTTTGGTATCAACACCATCATCTACCCCGAGTATCTTGCTGCTCTCGAGGTGAAAACCGCCATGCAGCACCCCTGGGCAAGAAATTGGTTCGAGATGCTCAACGGTGAGTTGGTGCTGGCTGGCGTCAAAGTGAGAGACAACGCAAGAATAGTGGGGCACAAACTCAAGGACTTGGCAGGTATCTCAAGTTTCATGCACGTCAATGCCATCAAGCGCAACCGTGAGATAATTATTCCTGGCGGTAACGACGAAGTGTGTCACAACGACATAATTTATGTGGCTACTACACCACGCAATGTCGATGATGTGATAGCGATTTGTGGAAAAACCAATCACACAGTCGAGAGGGTGCTCATAATGGGTGGCAACGAGATTGTCAAGCAACTCGCGCAACTCATCGGCCAGGATTATAAAGTCAAAATCATGCACAGCGACATGGAACGTTGTCAGCAGCTTGCCAGCGAACTGCCCGACTGCAACATTGTCTATTACG
>CAMVKS010000086.1 GCA_947167995.1 uncultured Prevotellaceae bacterium | reverse complement strand
TCAATGAACTCAGTTTATTTGATGATTTATAAAATTTAATGCATCAGTAGTAATTGTAAATAAATAATGTGTAAAGAAATCTCCTTTTGTGAAAGCTGCGCCGCCACAGTGATTGCGTCGAGCAAGCCGCCACACCTTCTAATCAAAGCATGATAGCGAAGGTAATCACGAAAAGGCTTTTTCTTTTTCACGCTGCAAAGTTACGCACACCACTACGCAGTCTTTTTGCACACTACACACTTATTTTTACATTGCATCTATTTTTTAAAAAAATCAGACATAAAACACTTTTTATCAAGCGATTAAATATAATAAAAAAAATATTAGTGTCCGATAAAAGTCCATACAAATTTATTTCTCTCATTGAGATGTAGGCTCATAACATTAGCTTGTAAAAGATGGGGCTTGGTTTTTAAGCGACTCAGCCGGAGGTTGATTTCTGAATACCCCCCATTACCGCTATCAGAGAACGAGCGATAGCGAGTGAAGATTGCGGCAATGAGGGGGAGTTGGTATCTAACGAAAAGCATCGACGCCACTCCTGCCGGCAATACGGGCCCGTCAGCTTGTCGCCAGTGGCTCTCTCAGGCTGCATCGCGTGGCATCGCCACGTGAAAAGCAAGAAATTTCTGTTTTTTAATGTTGTTTCCCGAATTCATTTCTGCTACATTTGCGTGTGCCCATGTGCAACGCGTTCTTTGACATCGAGGGTTAAAATATAAAGAAAGAAGCATGAAGTTATTCTACAATGACAACTTACGGTTTGTCGCAAAATCGGCAAAAACAGAAACAAATCATAAGCAGAATTGCCACAGCAGCTCAATATAGAAAGCAAATGGTTCCCGAAGTGATTCCAGCGATTCCAAATATTCCACTGATTCCAGCGATTCCAGCGATTTCCAAATTTTCCAGTAATTCCACGTGCGGCAATTGTCCTTAATAAAAAGAGTACCTAAGTCTCATCCTTCATTGTCTTAGAAACGGGAGCTTTTCCTCTCACAAAAATGCGATTAAGCGAGTCAAAGCCAAACAAGGTGCAAGGTGAGAGCAGTGCCAAGCTCGCTTGAGCATTGCCGAACCGCAGCCCTTGTTATTCAACCTTGCTTGAAGCCTTGCGAGCGAGAGCATTTTATCAAAAGATGCAACTTCCTGGTTGCAGAAATTTTTATCGGACACTAATGATAAAAAAATTGTTGTTATGGTTGTTATGGTTGTTAGCTTGTTGGGATTGTTGTTTTATATAACTGAGGCATAGGCAATGAAAATCGAATGACGGGCGCAGCTGATATCGCAATGTCTTACTGCAGGAAAGAAAAGAATTAGGGCACCAATCTTTCGACCGGTGCCCTAACGCGCTTCAAGATGGACTTGAACCAACGACCCCCTGATTAACAGTCAGGTGCTCTAACCAACTGAGCTATTGAAGCAAATGTCTAACCCTAAAATTATCTAATTATGAAAACAAGCGCTTCAAGATGGACTTGAACCAACGACCCCCTGATTAACAGTCAGGTGCTCTAACCAACTGAGCTATTGAAGCAGAATTTTAGCGGTTATATTCACTACATTCGTGAATAGCGGTGCAAAATTACACTCAAATTTTGAATTGTGCAACACTTTTCGCAAAATTATTTTAAAAAAATGGCAATTAAGGATTTTTTAAGCCCATTTTAGACATCTGTTTCAACTATAAATAGTACTTTAGCAGTCTAAATAACAGCAAACACGCACACAAGATGAACAAAACAATAAAAATCCTTGCGTCAACGCTTGTGATGTTGACCATGTTATCATCCATCTCCCTTGCCGACGAGGTTGATTTCAGCTCCCGTGATTCTCACATCGCCCGCAATTTAGACATTTTCAACAGTCTGTTCAAAGAGCTGAACATGTTTTATGTCGACACCCTCGATATAGACAAGACCATGGAGACCGCAATCAATGCCATGCTCGAAGAAGTGGACCCTTACACCGAATATATCTCGGCAGCCGACCGTGAGAGCTTCATGGTGATTTCCACCGGCGAATATGGCGGCATAGGTTCTTATATCTATGAACTTGACGGTAACGTGTACATCAGCGAGCCCTACGAAGGCAGCCCGGCGGCGAAGGCCGGTCTGAAGCCTGGCGACCGCATAGTGATGATAGACGGCGACTCGATACAGGGCTGGAGCAGCAGCAAGGTGAGCGAGCGCCTCAAGGGCCAGGCGAGCACTACCATCGACCTGGTTATCTCTCGCAAGTATGACCCCGACAGCATCAAGAGCTTCACTATCGTGAGAGAAAAAATCAAGGTCGATCCAGTAACTTATTATGGTGTGACTCATGACAACATAGGCTACATAGCACTCGAGACCTTCAATGAGCACTCGGCGGCAAACGTTAAGGCGGCATTGCTCAAGCTCAAGGAGAACCCCAACGTGAAATACATTGTCCTCGACTTGAGAGGAAACGGTGGAGGACTTCTTGAGAGTGCGATACAGATTGTGGGACTCTTTGTTCCCAAGGGAACCCAGGTGCTCCAGACTCGTGGCCGCACCAAGCAGCAAGAGCGCACCTACAAGACCACCGACGACCCCGTAGACACCGAGATACCACTTGCCGTGCTTGTTGACGGCGGCTCGGCCTCGGCGGCCGAAATCACTGCCGGCGCCCTGCAAGACCTTGACCGAGCAGTAATCCTTGGCACCCGCTCCTATGGCAAGGGTCTTGTGCAGGCCACTCGCCAGCTGCCATTTGACGCCCTGTTCAAAGTCACGGTGTCGAGATATTATATTCCCAGCGGTCGTTTGATTCAGGAGCTTGACTACTCCACCAAGGACGAGGAAGGCAACCCCACCCACCGAAACGACAGCACCACTCAATATTACACTGCCCACGGGCGTGTGGTTACCGGTGGCGGCGGCATCACCCCCGACATCAAGATAGAGCCAGCCCAAGCCAGCCGTCTTGTGTACAACATCGTGCGCGATGGCTGGGCATTTGACTTTGCAGTGAAATATGCTTCGGAGCATCCCACCATTCCCCGCCCCGAGGAGTTTGAAATCACCGATGAGATTTTCAACGAGTTCAAGGCCTTCATCGACCCCACCAAATTCCAGTATGACAAAGTGTGCGAGACGAGTTTAGAGACGTTGAGGAAGATAGCCGAGGCCGAAGGATATCTCAACGATGAGACCCGTGCCGAATTTGACCGCCTTGAAGGCTTGCTCAAGCACGACCTCGACAAAGATTTAGACCTTCACCGTGACGATATAGAAAAATTACTCGCCAAGGAAATCATCAAGGGTTACTACTACCAGAGCGGACAGATGATTTATGCCTTGCAACGCGACAAAGTCACCCAGCGAGCCAGCGAGATGTTCAACACACCAGGAGAGTATGAGAGAATCTTGAATATTCCCTACACAACTCCCGCCGCTGCTGCTCAACCACAAGGAAAAAGGAAACCATCGAGGAGATAATGAATCCTTCGCCCATCACACTCGATGCACTTGCCATCAAGATAAATGGCAAAACCAGGCAAGCAGCCCTCAAGAAGATGGTCACTGCCCGCAGCAACCGCGTCATAGTGGTTGACGGGCTTGCAGGCTCGGCTTCGGCAATGCTTTTCACTGCTCTGCCCCACTCCACCTCGCCTTATCTCATCGTCGCCAACGACCTTGACGAGGCTGGCTATATCTACCATGACCTGTGCCAGTTGAGCAGCGAGAAAAATGTGCTTTTGTTCCCATCGGGCTACAAGCGCGATATCAAATATGGACAAGTCGACGCTCCACAAGAGATACTGCGCACCGAGGTACTCAACCGCTGGCACAGCGACAAAGAATTGCGCTGGGTGGTGACCTACCCCGAAGCCCTCGCCGAGAAAGTGGCTCCGCGCGAGGAGATATCGCGCGATACCATCACCCTCGAAGTGGGTAAAGAGATGGACCTGACCCAGTTGTCGATCAAGCTTCGCGAACTTGGTTTTGAGGAAGTCGACTATGTCTATGAGCCAGGCCAGTTCTCGGTGCGAGGCTCTATTCTCGATATTTTCTCCTACAGCAATGAGTATCCCTACCGCATCGACTTCTTTGGCGACGAGATAGACAGTATTCGCTCTTTCAATGTAGAAACCCAGCTCTCGCAGGAACGCCTGTCAAGTGTGAGCGTTATCAACAACACATCTTCACAAGCAACGAGCAACGGAGTGTCGCTCCTTGACTATGTGGGCAATGATGCCATGCTCATCATTCACGACATCGACTGGCTCAGGCAGCGTGTGGAAGCCATCGGCAAGGAGACAATGAGCCAGAGCGCCATCGAGGCTCAGGAGTGTGACCACGAGGCGATGCTCAAGGTGGTTGACACTGCTCGTTTCATGACCTCGCTCGACAGCATGCGCCGTTTAGAGTACTACCATGGCGAGAGCCTCGCCACCGGCGACGCCAAGCTGTCGCTGCACTGCTCACCTCAGGGCATCTATCACAAGAACTTCGACCTCATCAGCCACTCCTTCACCGATTTCTTGGAACGTGGCTATACATTATATATATTGAGCAACAGCGAGAAGCAGATCCAGCGCCTTCATGTCATCTTCGAGGACCGCCATGAAGACATCGAGTTCACTCCTGTGTCAAAGACGTTGCACGAAGGTTTTGTCGACGACGACCGGAAGATGTGCGTCTTCACCGACCATCAGATTTTTGACCGCTTCCACAAGTACAACCTCAAGAGCGAGCGGGCACGATCGGGCAAACTTGCGTTGTCGCTCAAGGAATTGAACCAGATAGAGACTGGCGACTACATTGTCCACGAAGACCACGGCATAGGCCGCTTTGAAGGACTGCTACGCACAAGTATCAACGGCACGATGCAGGAAATGATAAAGCTGTCATACTTGAACGGCGACGTTATTTTCGTCTCTATTCATGCCCTGCACAAACTCTCGAAATACCGTGGCAAGGAAGGCGTACCTCCCAAACTCAGCAAACTTGGCACCGGCAAGTGGGAACGCATCAAGAGCCGCGCAAAGGGCAAACTCAAAGACATTGCCCGCGACCTGATAAAGCTCTATGCCCAACGCCGCCAGGAGAAAGGCTTTGCCTTCAGCCCCGACGGCTACATGCAACAGGAGCTTGAAGCGTCGTTCATCTATGAAGACACCCCCGACCAACTGCTTGCGTCGCAGGCCGTGAAAGCCGACATGGAGCGTGACAAGCCCATGGACCGCTTGGTGTGCGGTGACGTTGGTTTCGGCAAGACCGAGGTGGCAATCCGCGCCGCTTTCAAGGCGGCTGTCGACGGCAAGCAGACTGCAGTGCTCGTCCCGACCACCGTACTTGCATTTCAGCATTACAACACCTTCAGCGAACGTCTGAAAGACTTCCCTGTGCGTGTCGACTACCTGAGCCGTGCCCGCCGGCCTAAAGACGTGAAGCAAATTATCACCGACCTTGCCGAGGGCAAGATTGACATCATCATAGGCACCCACAAGCTCATAGGCAAGACAGTGAAATTCAAAAATTTGGGACTACTTGTCGTTGACGAGGAGCAGAAGTTTGGCGTTGCTGTCAAAGACAAGCTCAAGCAGCTCAAGGTCAACGTCGACACCCTCACGATGAGCGCCACCCCAATCCCCCGCACCTTGCAGTTCTCGCTGATGGGAGCACGCGACCTGAGTACCATCAACACTCCTCCCGCCAACCGCTACCCTATTCTCACATCGATCAATGCCCTTGAAGACGATGTAGTGCGCGAGGCTATCAACTTCGAGCTCTCACGCAACGGCCAGGTGTTCTTTGTAAACAACCGCATTGAGTCGCTCTACAACCTCAATGCCATGATCAACCGCCTTGTGCCCGACGCGCGCGTGGTGGTGGCACATGGCCAGATGCCCCCCGAGCAGCTTGAACAGCGCATCATCGACTTCACCAACCACGACTATGACGTTCTGCTATCGACGACTATCATTGAGAGCGGCATCGACATGCCCAATGTGAACACTATTATAATCAACAACGCACAGAACTATGGTCTCAGTGACCTGCATCAGCTTCGTGGCAGGGTTGGTCGCAGCAACCGCAAAGCCTTCTGTTATCTACTAGTGCCACCAGGAGTGCCCCTCACCACCGTAGCACGCCGTCGCCTTCAGGCTATCGAGAGCTTCAGCGACTTGGGAGCAGGCATCCACATTGCCATGCAAGACCTTGACATACGCGGTGCCGGCAATCTGTTGGGTGCTGAGCAGAGCGGATTTATCGCCGACTTGGGATTCGAGACCTATCAAAAAATTCTCAAAGAGGCAGTGTTAGAGCTGAAAACCGAAGAATTTGCCGACACCTATATGGAGCAGGCTCAAGAGGAAGCCGAAATTGGCGGTGACGGAGAGATGGAATTTGCCACCGACTGCGTTATCGACACCGACCTCACCCTCATGTTCCCTTCCAACTACGTGCCTCAGGAAAACGAGCGCATATCGTTATACCGCGAGCTTGACAACATGGAAAGCGAGCGCGACGTTGAAGACTTTGAAGAACGCCTCAAAGACCGGTTTGGTGAGATTCCGTCGATTGGCAAGGAGCTCATCCGCATTGTGCCGTTGCGCCGCATAGCCCGCCGCTTGGGCATCGAGAAAATTGCGCTCATGAAGGGACAGATGTATACCTATTTTGTGGGCGACGAGAACAAAGCCTACTACCAGTCACGCGCCTTCGGCCGCATGCTCAACTACCTACAACTCAACCCACTGCGCTGCAAGTTGCGCGAGAAGAACGGCAGGCGCTCAATGCTCATAGCCGACGTCACCACAGTGCTCCAGGCACTCGACATTTTGCGCACCATCACATCTCTTGAGGCAATTTAACCTGCCCGAGATTGATAACCTTTTCCTATAAAAGCAGATATAGAGAAAAGATTTGAAAAAACAAAACATTTCGTGCTATGAAAGTCCCTAAAAAGCCAAATAAAATGATGCGCGTGTGGGATAATTGCCTGTATTATTTTGAAAACATTATAGACAAGATTAAAAATCCTCGTCTGTATCAAATTTTCTTGTTTCTCTCGGCAGTTATCATAATTGCAATGATAGCAACATTGAACGACAAAAGCGCACTTGAAGTTGAGCCAGACACTGAGGTGCTCGACAGCGTGTCGGCCCACAAAGGCAAACCTAAAACAGCACCACTTCACGTGCCCATGAGACCCCCTATCACCTCTCGCCTCAACACAACAAAGGAGGCCATGAGAAATGACAGCTCTGGCACTAAAGGCATACATTCCCCCATAGGCATTAGCAAAAGACAGACCAAGATTGACTCGCCACGCATTTCAAGACGCAACACAATACCTTTACGACCACATCTACGTGACTCAATCTAAGTTTGAAAAATTGCACAATTCGCAATTAATTGCTAACTTTGAGCGTTCTTTCAAGAAAAGATTATTTTTTACTGATATCTGATAACAAAAAACTAAATACTAAAAAAATCATGTTCAACAAGGAAGTTTATGTAGAACGCCGCAAGGAGTTGAAAAAACTCATAGAGAGCGGCATAGTAGTGCTCTTTGGTAACAATGAAGCACCCAACAATTATCCCAACAATGCTTATTACCCCTTCCGTCAGGACTCGTCGTTCCTGTACTACTTTGGCCAGAAGCGTGA
>CAMVKS010000085.1 GCA_947167995.1 uncultured Prevotellaceae bacterium | reverse complement strand
CTTGTCGAAATCGCCCAAAACTGATTTGTGGGGCTCATTGCGGAAAACAGGAGGCCAAGAGACACCACTCTTGGCCTTTTTGTTATTTTTCATAACACCTCAAAAGTCCTTAACTACTCATCATAAAGGGCTCGCTCGATAACCAGTGGCATGCGCTTGCGCTTGAAGGCCGAGCCACGATGGCGGGCGAGCACACGCTCTACAGTCTCGGCACCGTAGGCGTCGACAAGTCGTTTCATTGCCTTCTCATCGTCGCCCTGCTGCAAATAGGTGTTCAAGATATCGTCCACTTCCTCATAGGTGTGACCAGGAGCAATCTGTGCCATGTCTCCACCAGCCGCCACTCCATTACCGTCGGTGGGAACGATATCGTAGGCGGCACGCAGAGCCTGATGTCGCACGTCGCTCTCGCTGGTGTAGCACTCTGTAAAAATGTACTTGCACAACTCATAAACCTCATGCTTCCACAACCCACCTATAGGGTTGAAGTCGGCAACATCGCCATGTATTGTCCAAAAGCCCAGATTGTGCTCTGTGAGGTTGTCGGTGTCCATAACAAGACCGCCTGTCACCGAGGCGATATTGTAAAGGTATATCATGCGCAAGCGTGCCTTGATGTTGCCTTGTGAGATGGGAGTTGAAGGATAGTGTTGCTCACAGGTGGCTTTGAGCAGCAGATACTGCGCCTGAAGATTCTCTACCCAGTATTTATCGCAGAACGCCTTCATAGCCATGCTTGCCGAATCGTTCTCCTCAACTGAGTTAGACGTGCAAGGCAGACTCACCCCAATAAACGTGAATTGCTGCTCAGGATTGCGCTTCACCACCTCATGACAGATGGCTGCCGTCACTGTAGAGTCAAGACCACCCGACAGACCTAATACCATGGTTTTCAAACGATTCTCGATGAGATACTTTGCCGTCTCGCTAACTATAGTCTCGTATACTTTCTTGTAATTCATATTTTTGGGGAGTTAATGGGATTAGCGCACTATCACTTTCTTACCACCCACGATGTAGATGCCCGCTGGCAGGCCATTGGTTGCCTCGTTGCGTGGCACCCCCGTGCGCATCAATTGACCCTGGGTGTTGTAAACATCAACAGGAGTGTTCACGTCATCAACCTGAATGTTCTCGACAGCCGTAATGCCAAGGATATTGAGTGTGCGGCCATAACGACGGAAGACGTTCTCCTGGCTGTCGACGAAAACAATCCGCTGAAGTTCTATCTCATCGTTGATTGTTATGGGCTTGGTGCTGTTGATGTCGAGCGAGAGCAACACGCCGTGGCTGCCTTCTATTTCATCGCCTGCCGGCGAGAAGCACATGACCGAATAGATGTTGGAGCTTTCTTGCTTGAAATACAGTTCATGCCCCACACATCGGTCGGACAGTTCTACCCCATCGATGGTGATGTGGCTTGGCACCACAATACCCAACTCAAATGCAGTATAACTCTTTACGTTCTCGAGCAGTATGTCCAATGTAACCTTATTAATACTTTTCGACATGCCATTTCCATCAACAAAGTCATCGAAATAGGTGCGATAAGGAGGAATATTGACGGGTAAATTGCCATTGATAATGTTGTAAATCGAGACAATGTCGGCAACATCAACCTCGCCATCACGGCTAACATCGGTGAGATTGGTGTTGATGTCATCAGTGACACCATCAATAAGATAACGGCGCTCGGCAATGGCGTCGTCGACGTTGACAAACCCATCGCCATTGACATCACCGCGCAAGCGTCCATATTCGATAATGAAGTCCATCCACTGGCTGGCTGAGCTATAGGACTCATAGCTGTCTTGGTTGACATAAAGATGCACATTCTGTGGGTTGAGGCCAGCCCACACATCATCGCCCAGCTCAGGAACCGCCAGCGCCTCGCTGGTAATCTCATCGAGACCAGTCATGCCTGCCATGGCTTGAGTGCCTATATAATACACTCCGAAAGGCACATTTATCGAATTGTGCTGTGACTGGTTGTAAAGGGCATAGTCGCCAATGCTACCCATTCTCTGAGGCATGAACACTGTGCCGTTGATGTTCTCACATCCGGCAAGCATGTAGTCGGGCAGGTAGGTGAGTGAGTTGGGCAGCTCCAGCCTGGTGAGCTCTTTGTCATAGAACAAAGTGCCCTCTTCAAGCCTTTTCACATGAGCCGGCAACTTCACAGAGCTGAGCTTGGTGCGTGCCAACGCCCACGCTCCCAGATGCTTGAGCTTGGGAATCTGGTTGAAGTTGATAGACTCCAACCCCGACTCATAAAAAGCCTTGTCGCCCATGTCCTCGAGCTGCGAGCCATCCATTACAGTGAAACCCTTGAGCGCCGCACAACCCGTGAAGGCTCCATCGCCAATGGCGGTAACAGTGGGTCCGATAGTTAGCTGAAAGAGGCTGCCGCAGTCGGCAAAGGCTTCGTTGCCAATCGCCAAAGGCACACCTGGGTTGATAACAACGCTTCTGAGGCCGGAGCAATGCATAAAGGCATTATTGCCCAAGTAGGCTATATTCCCGCCTATCTCAATCAACTTCAAAGCCGTGCAGGAGTTGAAAGCATCGTCACCAATCTTCACCAACGATTGAGGAAAAGCCATGTAGGAAATGCTGCTGCAGCCGGCAAAGGCTCCATAGTCGATAGCGACGAGATTTTCAGGCAGAGCCACCTGAATGAGATTTACATTCCCCGCGAGAGCACAATAGGGGAAAGTGTTGCTGGCATAAGAGTAAACACCTGGCAACAGACCGTCGTCAATAGTGCTGTTGTATCCTACAATTGTCGCTTTGTTCAAGAGCAGAACCTGAAGATTTTCGAGATTGTCGTTTATGAACTTGAAATCACGAGCATCGATGGTGCCAATGACATTAAGAATTGTGATGCTGTGATCGTCTACTTTTTTAGCCAACTTTCCTGCGCTGCTGCTCACTGTCAATGCATGCACCGACAAGGCAACAGTCAGCAAAGTCAATATTGTAGCTATTCGGCGAAGCATAGCACCACAATTATGTTATATCACAAACAGGTTATCTCACGATCACCTTCTTGCCTCCAACGATGTATACGCCCTGTGGCAGACCATTGGTGGCCTGATTGCGCGACACACCCTTGCGCAAGAGTTGACCATTCATATTGTAGACATCTACAGGACCTGTCAAAGCGTTGTTATCGATATCGGTCACACCGGTAACGGTTCCCACCTCAACGTCTACTTCATCAAAGAGGTGAACGCGCTCGCTTGGCTCAACAGCAATGATATTGTTGATGCCGATAATCTCGTTACCGCTGAAGCTGTCGTCGGCCCTGACGGTGATTACGAGAAGTGAGCCTTCATTGCCACTGGTTGGAGTGAAGTTATGGAAGAGCACTCTCCACTTGCCGGGCTCAATCTCGTTGAATCCTAAGTTCATGCCACGAGTGAGTTCGGTCGACGATACATTATCGATGCTCAGTCCTTGAGGCATAATCAAGTCGAGCTGCATAGCCGAGAATGCCTCGCTACTGCTGATGTCGATACTCATATCGTGGGTCTTACCACCCTCGATTGTGAATCCTTGAGCGCTCATCAAGTCGTTGATGTCGCTCACTACTTGATTGCGTTCAGGAGCCTTGCTGTTTCCTAACAGCACGTTATAGATTGCAGTGATATCGGCGGCTGTGACAGAGCCATCACCATTCACATCGGCAGTCTCATAAAAATCCATAGAATTGCCTAATAATATGTCATATATTGCCGTTATATCGGCAGCTGTGACAAAACCATCCTGGTTCACGTCGCCAAAGATCTCATTCCAATGAATGTCAAACAGGCACCACTGTGGGGCACTGAGATAGGCCTCATGGCCATTGATGGGGACATAAAGAGGAATATTTGACTGGTTGACACCAATCCACACATCTTCGCCAAGCTCAGGAACCTGGGTAGCTTCACTTGTGAGCTCTTGAAGCTTTGTCATGCCTGCCATGGCATGGTCGCCTATGTAATTGACTGTGGCAGGAAGAGTGAGCGAAGTGATTAGGGTATTGTAAAAGGCATATCGGCCAATGTAGCTTACGTTGGTCCCGGCTGTCACGTCATTGACAACCTTTGTACCCGACAGGAGCATGTCGCCAATGGTGTCGCAATGAGCGACGGGGACAAACGAGGTGAGATTTGAAGCATAATAAAACACACCCTTTCCCATGTGGTTGACCGATGCTGGCACCACAACCGAAACCTGCTTGCTCTGAGCAAAGGCCCAGTCACTCACACTGGTGAGCAATGTTGAATTCTCAAAGTCGTAATTGCTCAAATTGGAGCCCACAAAAGCCTCCTCGCCAATGTGCTTGATATTATTCCCGGCAGTAAATTGAATTTGAGCCAGCTTAACAGTACCCTTAAAGGCGCGATCGCCAATTCCTGTCACGTTGGGACCAAGATTCACATTTTCCAGCTTGAGACATCCTTCAAAGGCACTCACTGGAATGTCCATGGCAACGGCAGGGTTAATTGTAACCGATGTCAAATTAGGCATTCTGGAAAAAGCACCTTCGCCCAACGACTTGAGTGAAGCTGGCAGAATGATGCTGCTGAGTTTTGTTGCCGAGAAAGCATAAGCCCCTATCGAGTCAAGCCCCTCGGGGAAGACGAAAGTAGCAAGCTGGTCACAACCAGCAAATGCAGCCTTGCCTATCGCACGGACGTCGGCGGGCAGGCTCACTTGTGTCAATCTCTTGCCAAAAAACGCCAAGGGGGGAATGCAACGAGCCGGATAATTCACCTCATTGTTCAACAACGGGACCGGATTGCAGTATGCCACGATGGCGACACCCGACAGATTCACTCTTTTGAGTTTGTCGAGCTCGTCGTAAATAAACTTGAAGTCTCGGGCATCCATCTGTCCTGTCACTATCAGTTCTTCAATGCTGCCGGGGTTATTTACTAAACTCGACAAATTACCTGGGGTACATTCTACATTTAACGCCCAGCCCATTGTTGCTACCGCCATAAAGGCTATTGAGAGCAAGAATTTCTTCATATTATTGATAATCTTTTGTTTTATACCTGACTTCAGTAAGTTTTCGCACGCGACACAGCTCGCAACCGGTCTACACACAGATATAACCTACCTTAAAATTAATAACGTGAAATCACATGCTTTTATTATAATAATAATATATAATTATTCTTAGTATCGACATTTTTTCTTTCGCTGCTCGATTTCATCCTACCGCACACTCTCAAAACACAACAGCGAGACCCGCATTTTGGGGTCTCGCCATTGTTTTTAAATGATGCTGTAATTCCCGATTGGAATTAGTTTGCGGGGATGAGAGTAGCAGTGTACTCACCTGGGCAAACGAGGGAGAGAACCACCTTGTAGGTGCCAGCCTCTACGGTGATGTTCTCGCCGTTGATGGTGAGGTTGTCGAGAGCACCGCCAAAGTTGATTTCCCAAGCATTGTTGGCACGGAACTTGATGGTACCAGCAGTGAGAACTACGTCGGTAGCCTCCCAAGTGTTGTTCTCGGCATTGTAGGTGAGAGCAGTCTCAGCATCCCAACCGCCAGCAGTAGCGTCGCCAATGATGCCCATGCTGGTGATTGGAGTCACGCTGTAGGTCATGTTGCCGATGTTGGCATTAACATAAACGAAACCGTTGGCTGCAATGTTATTTCCACTAGCCACGAGAGTGCCGTTAGAGCCACCCCAGTTGGTAGCCCAGCTACCCTGACTCTTCTGAATCTTGAATTCACCAGTAGCGTTGATAAAGCCATAGTAGTCGTTAGCATCCTTAATCGAAGCGAGCTTGCCACCATTGCCACTCCAGCCGTCGGCAGTACCTGCGATGTAAACGTAGTCATACTCAGCAGTTGGGTCGATAACAGGCTCCTGACCATCGGTTGCGATGGTGTAGGTGAGGTTCTCAACGTCGATGGTGATGTCAAGGTAAGTGCAGTTGTAGTTAGAAGGGATGCAGAAAGCACCCTCGGCGCCCAGAACGAGATTTCCACTCAATGCGCTCTCACCATTGGTGGCAGCGCCAAAGATTGTACCGCCCCAGAAGTCGGCTGCAGTGTAGCAGTCCTCGTTAGCAATCTTGAACCAGAAGTCGCCGCTCACGTTGTCAACGTGGATGCTGTAAACGTTCTCGTTCTCAGTGCTCTGAGTGAACTTGTAGCTCATGTCGCTGGTCGACCAGCCGTTGTTGGTGCCAACGAGATACCAGTTGTTCTCGGGCTGTGGTTGAGGAGCAAACTCGCCCTCAATCTTCAGAGTCATCTCTTCCATGTTGAGGGTAAGAGCAAACTCACCAGCAGCAATCTTCAAAGCCTGGTAGCCAGTGTTGGTGAGAGGGAGCGCCTCGCCAAGATAGTCCTCAGTCACGAGTACATCGGCGTCACCAACAGCACCAAAGCGATATTCAGCAATTCCGTCCCAGTCATCAGCAGCCTCAGAGAGAGCTGTAGTGAAGCTGAAGTAGCTGAAGGTCTCGGTGGTGATGGTGGCAGTGTAGATCTTGTTGTCTTCGGTAGTCATCTCCACGCCGTTGTTGGTAGCCCATTCATTACCGTTAACATCACCAAGGATGTAAACCTTGTTCTCGGGTTGTGGAGTAACGGGATCAACAATCTCACCCTCTATAACGAGAGTCATCTCGGTCATGTTCACTGTGAGGTCATACTCGCCAGCAGGAACCTTGAAGGCCTGTACGTTTTCATAGGTGAGAGGCAGGGGCTGTCCGGCCATCTCGCTTGTCACGAGGAAGTCGCCCTCGCTAGCAGCACCGAAGCGCTGGCTCTCGATGTCAACCCAAGGAGTCTCGCTGTTAGGATCAGCAAGTGCCTTGGTGAAGCTGAAGTAGCTATAACCATTGTTCTCACCAGTAGTAGTCACATGAGATGTGAAAACTACACCATCCTCAGTAGTCATTTGCACACCATTGTAAGCACTCCAAGTAGTATTGCCGTTAACCTCGCCAAGGATGTAAACCTCAGTCTCAGGCTGTGGCTCCTCAACCTTAGTGATAACGAGAGTCATCTCATTCAAGTTGAGAGAGAGCTCATACTTACCAGCAGCAATCTTGAAGGCATGATAGTCCTCATTGGTAAGAGCAATAGCAGTGCCCATAGTCTCGTTGGTTACAAGGAAGTCGTCGCCGTCGGTGATAGCACCAAAGCGATAGGCCTCGATGTCGTCCCAAGCAGTCTCGCTCTGTGCATCGGCGAGCTTGGTGGTGAAGCCGAAGTAGCTGTAGCCGTCATAAATGTTGCCAGCCTCGAGAGTTGCGGTGTAAACCACACCGTCCTCGGTAGTCATTTCTTGACCTTGAACAGGACTCCATTCGGCAGCATTGCCCAAGATGTAAACATGCTCAAACTCAGCAGGAGTGTTGCCCAGCAGGATGTCATAGATAAAGGTGACATCGGCTGCAGTAACACTACCATCATGGTTGACGTCGGCTGTTGCCTCAAAGTCTGCGTTGTTGCCCAGCAAAACGTCATAAACGGCAGTAACGTCGGCAGCAGTGACACTACCATCGCCATTCACATCACCATTCACTGCAGCGTTGCCGTAGTGAGAAATTGCGAGAACTCCTGCAAACGCAAGAACTACCGCAAAAAATGATTTCAGTAACTTTTTGTTCATAAACAAAGTTTTAGATAGTTGTTAATAAATTTAATGGTAAATATCTCTTTGTCTATCAAAACAGATAGAGTTTTTTTTAAGCAACGGCAAAATTAAAACAAATAAAAAATCATTTTTCCTTTTCCCGCCACATTATTATATTAAAAAAAATGCAAACCATTGCATAACACAAGGATAGGTAACTCTTGATAAATCACATGATTAATGACAAGTCAGCAACATGGCGTGCAAGAGGGAATGGATTTTAAGGAAAAAAGAAATCTCCGAGGAGCTCGATTGCTCGTCGGAGATTCTATATCGTTCTGGGGTGCATTCACTGCATCTGAACTTATATTGTTTTATTACGAAAAAGTTAATACCAAACTAAAAA
>CAMVKS010000084.1 GCA_947167995.1 uncultured Prevotellaceae bacterium | reverse complement strand
CTACTGGAATTCAAACCATTAAAAAGTAGTCTAAAAAATGTGACGAAAACAGGAGCCCCTAAAAGTGACCGAAAAGGGACGGTTCTTTTTCGGTCAAAAATTGATAAAACAAATGTCCAGCATTGCCGGACATTTGTAGTGTGTTTCTTTTAGAAGTAGATGGTGAGTGAGGTACCAATGCTGTCTTTATAGTCTCCTGTGAAAATGGCGTTATCGTCACCGAAGAACAGGTTGTAGAAGATATACCAGTCGACATGTCGAGAATTGATACCGATGCCTGCATTCCAATCCATGAAGTTGTCGACATCCTTATCACCTGCGGCAAATCCATACTCAAATCCACCGCCCAAGACATAATATCGACCTATTTCGCCGTCTATCTCGATACCCACACGCACGCGTCCTTTCCACCACAATGGCTTGCTGTAGCCATAAGGCTGACTAAGAGTCTTGTCTTATTCTGTCTTATAACTCAACTATTTATAATTAAAAATTCAATCCTATTGCTCTTGCAATCGAGCCATCTTCATCGGCATAGGACAGATACAAAATAAACAAAAAGATTCCTATCAATATCACAATCAGCAGGTAACACACTGCTCGCAAGAAGGGGCCGCCCATCACTTCGCGACGGCTGCGCAATCGTGGCAGAGGCCTGATGAGAGGAAGATGTGCCATCATGTCGTAGGCATCATCTTCCACCACCGCCTTGTCTTCGTTGCTGCCGAGGCTGCTGTCGCCAAGGGCGTCGTTCTTGCTCTCATCGGCGTTGTCGCCGGCAGCACTTGCACTCTCGACCGCTGCCGCCGCAAGATTTTGTGACGCTCCACAGTAAGGACAGAACTTCAGGCCTGCCACCGGCAGCGACTCTCCACAGCTGTGGCAGTAGAGCTGCCTCGAAGCCGACTTGGTTGTTGCCGTAGTGCGGAGCATCGACGCCGGCACATCCACACCGTGAGCCAAGAACTCATTGAGGCATTGCGGACACACCACAACCTTACGGCTCAAGGCAAGTTCCTCGAGCGTCATGTCAATAACCTTACCACACTGTGGACATTCAAAAAGCATGGCTTATACCCTCAGTTGCTTTAATCCATGTGTTTCCTGATAAACTTCGCGTTTTCTTCCTCGATACGTGTAGCTTTCACTTTAGTGGTAGTGGGGTTATACCAATCGTAATAGCTGAAGAATTCAAGATAACGTTGTTGCGTGAACCTGTAACCGTGAATGGCATAAACCAAGTTGTTCAACAGGCTCAGCTCGTCGTCGTTCAGTCCAGCGATGTCTTCTTCGGTCAACCTGCGGGTAGAGATAATTTCCTTGAACGACTCAATCTTGGCATGGCTATTGCTACCATAGTCAATAGTACGAGTTGCTTTTTTCAAGCCACGGCCCTCGGTCGCGGTCTCGGTACGGACATCGCTTGAAGATCTTGGAGAAGTTACGGCCTGGTTGACCTGGCTAAGAGAATCTTTGAGTCTTGCCTCAAGGCGAGCTCGCATCTCGGCCTCACTTTCTTTTTTGTCAAATAAGAAACAACTGTTGAGCAAAAATGGAATAACTAATAAAAACAGTAATAATTTCTTCATATTCAAACTACTAAAGAGAAAATATTTTTATTGAATTAATGGTTTCATTACAAAATTACTCCTTTCACACGAAATATGCAATTTTTTCACTCAAAAAAAATATTGATTTCCAAAAACGTGACTATTATTTGGTTATTTAAGTAATAATAATTACTTTTGCGACCAAAATAAAGAGTAAAACGACAACTAAATAATATTCATTATGGAGATTAAAGCTAACGAAGGCAAGAAAATCAACATTGAAGTTGATGGCGTAGAATACATGCGCATCCCAATCAAAACAAAATTGATAACCAAAGATGATAACCTGGGTGATGTTCTCGACGAGTATACCAAAGACGTGAGACGGCCTGGCGACATGATATATGTGAGCGAGAAAATCGTTGCCATCTCTCAAGGCAGGGCATTCCCTATCGACGAGATGAACCCCAGCTGGCTCGCCAAGTTCCTCGTGAAGTTTGTTTATAAATCGCCTCACGGCATTGGCATCAGCAGCCCCTACACCATGCAGCTTGCATTGCAAGACGTGGGCCTGCCCAGAATCTTGCTTGGCTGTGCTGCTGCCGCAGTAACCAAGCCATTCGGTATCAGAGGTGCGTTCTACAAGGTGTGTGGTTACCGTGCCCGTGCCATCGACGGTCCCGCCGACGGTGTTATTCCACCCTACAACCGCTATGCCAAGATGGCTCCCGACAAGCCTCACCAGGTAGCTCGTGAGATGAAAGAGCGTCTGGGCAACGATGTCATTATCATCGACGCCAACGACCTGGGTGCCAACATCTTGGGCAAGTCAAACAAGAACCTCAACGACAAGTTCCTGTGCGCTCTATTCAAGGACAACCCCTTGTGCCAGAACAGCCAGCAGACACCAGTGGCTGTTGTCAGAAAAGTAGAGAAATAACTCTCCTCACAACAATAATTCATAACACGTTGCCGTCGCTATAACTCATAGCGGCGGCATCGCTTTTTGCGCTAACCATTAGAGAATAAAGATTTTTTTTATATCTTTGCACTGTGATGTGTGCCTGGCACACAAAAATGCACCTGTTAATGAAAGGTTTTTTCAAAATATTGAGGCGGTTTGTCCCGCCCTATAAAAAGCAGCTGGTGTTGAACATCGTGTTCAACATCCTGGCAGCACTGCTCACGTTGTTCTCCTTTGCCCTGATTATCCCCATCCTGGAAATGCTGTTCGGGATAAACACTGCAACCTACAGCTACACCCCCTGGGGCTCGGCAAGCATCGACAAGGTGGTGGTGAACAACTTCTACTACTATGTTCAGAGCATCATCGCCACCAGCGGCAAGAGCACAGCACTCGCTTGCATAGCCGCAGCGCTGGTGGTGATGACCGGTCTGAAGACCGGCGCCGCCTACATGGCCGCCTATTTCATGATATCGCTGCGCACTGGCGTGGTGCGCGACCTGCGTGCCATGATCTACAACAAGATGGTGTCGCTGCCCATTGGCTTCTTCTCGAGCGAGCGCAAGGGCGACGTGATGGCGCGCATGAGCGGCGACGTTACCGAGGTCGAGAACTCGGTGATGATGTCGCTCGACATGATGTTCAAGAACCCCATCATGATAGTGGTGTGCCTGGCAATGATGCTCTTCGTGAGCTGGCAGTTGACGCTCTTTGTGTTCATATTGCTTCCCATCGCCGGCTTTATCATGGGCCGAGTGGGCAAGTACCTCAAGCGCGTCTCGCTCGAGCAGCAGAACCAGCTGGGCACCATCATGAGCAACATCGAGGAGACTATCAGCGGATTGCGCATCATCAAGGCTTTCAATGCCGAGGAAAAGGTCAAGAACCGCTTTGGCAATGAGAACGAGAAATACCGCAACCTCTCGCGCCGCATGAGTCGCCGCTACGAGCTTGCCCACCCCATGAGTGAGTTCCTGGGCACTGCCACCATCGCCATCGTGCTGTGGTTTGGCGGCACGCTCATCTTGGGCGGCACCAATGCCATCACAGCCCCCAAGTTCATCTACTACATGGTGATTTTCTACAGCATCATCAATCCTGCCAAGGATTTCTCGAAGGCGAGCTACAACATCCAGCGCGGACTTGCCTCGATGCAGCGCATCGACAAGATTCTGGGTGCCACCAATCCCATCACCGACCCTGAGCAACCCGTAGAGCTTGACTCATTCAAGCAGGGCATCAGTTACAAGGACGTGAGATTCAAGTATCAAGACGCCTGGGTGATTAACGGCGTGAGCCTCGACATTCCTTGCGGCAAGACAGTGGCACTTGTGGGACAGAGCGGCTCGGGAAAAACGACCATTGCCGACCTGCTGCCACGTTTCTACGACGTGAATGAGGGCTCTATTGACATCGATGGCGTAGATATCCGCAACTACCGCGTCGCCGATCTGCGCGGACTGATGGGTAACGTGAACCAGGAGGCGATACTCTTTAACGACTCGTTCTTCAACAACATCGCCTTCGGTGTGGAGAAGGCCACACAAGAGGAGGTGGAGAAAGCCGCCAAGATCGCCAATGCCTACGACTTCATCATGGCTTCTGAGCAAGGCTTCGACACCAACATCGGTGACCGTGGCTGCAAACTCTCGGGTGGCCAGCGCCAGCGCATCAGCATTGCCCGCGCCATCCTCAAAAATCCGCCCATCCTCATCCTCGATGAGGCGACCTCGGCGCTCGATACCGAGAGCGAGCACCTGGTGCAGGAGGCACTCGACAAACTCATGCACGGCCGCACCACGCTGGTAATCGCCCACCGCCTCTCGACCATCAAGAATGCCGACCTCATCGTGGTCATGCACGAGGGCAAGATTGTGGAGCAAGGCCGTCACGACGAGCTTATTGCCCTGGGCGGAACCTACAAGCACCTGGTCGACATGCAGACGTTTTAGCAAATGCACAATTCATTATTCATAATGCAAACACTAAGAAAAAAGAAGTAATCTAATATCCGACAGATATCATAATATGAAAAATTTATTGTTAACCTTAATGATGGCGGTTGCCATAGCATTACCCCTTAGTGCCAGCGATGATGGAGGCACTAAGTCCACCATTAGGCTGCGCAATGGGCTGACCGTGGAAGGCGTTATCACCTCGCGCAACGAGCAGCAGGTGGAAATAGTGACTGCCGACGGAATTAAATACACCTATTCCATGAGCGACATAGACTACATCGGCCACGAGGCACGCAAGAAAAACTACGACACCGCCAAGTTCCGCGGTTTCATCGACCTGGGCTACTCGCTGGGAGTGGGCTCGCCACGCAACGACTTCTGGCTCATAGAGACATCTTTTGGATATGCCATAACCCCCAGGGCTTACATTGGTGCCGGAATTGGTTTGCACAGCTTCAAGCCAGTCCTCGAGTCCTATCCTCAACGCACCGACAAGGCCGAGCCCGAAGCCAACGACCCCAACTGGCGATATCCGTTCATTCCTCTTTATGCCGAAGGGCGTTACAGTTTCAAAAACGAGAGTCAGAACACGCCATGGGTTAGCCTCAAGGTGGGTGCCACATTCATCAACCACAAGGGTTTCTACACCTCGCCGAGCCTGGGTTACCACTTCAAGAGCAACCAGTACTTCTCGTTCAACGTGGGGGTGGGCTATGCCCTTCACACCGCTCACTACAAGTTGTGGTGCCTGGGTTCAGAGCCTGGCGCCATCCCCGACAAGAGCGGCAGCTCCTATCTCGACAAGAGTGCCCTGTTCCACAACTTCTTCCTCAAAGCCGGCGTGGAGTTCTGATATCTATTCTTTGATACTACATTTCAATCAATGTCTACTCGATAACCCTGGATAGGTTATCATAATTCATGCTTTTTTTGAAAAAAATTGCATTATCACAACATATTTATAAGAAATTTTCTTATTTTTGCAAATCATTACCTTCTAATCGGTGGAAATTGATATAAATCCATAAAATCAACTTGAAATATTAACCTCAATTCAAAAAAAAATTAAAACATGAAAAAAATCTACGCAATCGCAGCATTCATGCTGCTTGGTGCCGCAGCAATGCAGGCACAGCAAGCTCACCAGGTGGATGTTACTAAGGGTAATGACTTCAAAGTCGAGATGATCGAGGCCGAGAACGCCGGCAACGCCGTTGTGGCCACAGCCGCCGAGCGCGCCCAGGCAGCCCTCAAGGCCGCTCCCGCAGCAGGCGAGGCCTACTACTATCGCCCCGCAGGCACCTTCTTTGTTGGTACCGCTGGCACCACCACCTATTCGCAGTACACCCCTTACCTCGTTGTTGGTCCCTACAAGACCTACACCTTCAAGGCCCAGGAAGCCGACAGCTACTCTTGGCTCTTCCAGATTGGCGGCAACTGGTATGACAACCTTACTTCAAGAAACATAAACGCGAAGTATAACTTCGAGACCGACAGCGTGCCATCACTCACCGTGGGTGAAAGCGAGTATCATGTGTTTGGCAACCAGAGTGCCGACCTGCCCAAGAACCGCTACAGCATGCTCTATGCTGTGCCACGTCCCATCGACTACATTGGCTCGGCAAGTTCAGGCCCTTACTATGCAAGCCCCAAGTACTTTGCCTTTCGCGACCGTGACAACACCGGCGGCGGCACAAGATACTTCACTGGCGCTACCATCGGTTATGCCGGCGGCACTGGCTACTGGTTTGGTTTCAACACCAGCGGCTGGAACGGCATGGCAACCTATGTAGAGGAACCACAGAACCCCTACATGCTCATGGGTGGTGCAGTGCGCTACTCTAATCTTGCCTTTGTTGACGCTACCGCCGACAACAACGTGCCCATCTACATCGACGTTTATGCCGTAACCACTCACACCGACCAAACTCTCGAGCTGGGTGAGAAGCTGGCTACCGCTACCGCCTACCTCACCAACGAGAGCCCTGCATCAGGAGGCTTCCTCTATGCGTTTGACCAGCCATTGGAAGTGGCTCAAGCCATCGCCGTTGTGGCAAGAGGCTACGACAACGAGGCCCTCAAGGGCTTCACCCTCTCGGTAGCCCGCGACAGCTGGGACGAGGGACACGGACAGCACGGCTATATGCTTCACGTGGGTGAAGACGGAGCGCCTACACAAATCGTGGGCCTCGGCAACTTCTTCTCAAGCACCAACCTGGGCGTTACCGCTCCAAGCATCCTGCTCGACGTGAAGTTCCCATTCATGCGCTACTACTACACTAATGTCACCGATCCACAGATGGAGTTCACCGTTGAGGGCGAGTGCACTACCGAGGGCCTTGGCGACTATGCCGGCAACCAGCTGCCCATCTGGTCTTCCGACCCATCAAGCAACTGGACACTCACCAGCAGCAATCCTTCGGGTGCTCCACAACTCAAGGCTGCCGACGGTGGCGAAGTTCCCGAGTGGATCAACTATGAGATTCAGGACGTGATGAGCGAGAACGAGTACACCCACCGCTCAGTAATGACCGTGACCGTTGACGAGAACGACGGCGCCGACCGCAGTGCACTCATCACCATCACCCAGCCCGCCGCCGAGGAAATCACCCTCATGGTTTCTCAGGCTGGAACCTCAACAGCTATCAACGTTGTGGATGCTGCCAAGAGCGTGGAGAGCGTGACCTACTTCAACCTCGCCGGCGTGGAGAGCAGCACTCCATTCCCAGGTGTGAACATCGAGGTTAAGCGCTACAGCGACGGCTCTAAGACCACAAGCAAGGTTATCCGCTAAAGAGCCAAGTGGCAATAAGCCCGAATTCAGAACCTATTGTCACTAAGCGACACAAAAAGTCGTCGGAATGTGGATTCACACTCCGACGACTTTTTTTTTTGCTTTTCTCCTATAGCATGAGAGCTATCAGCTCCGAACTGATGAACATGTAGATGAGCATGCCCACGATATCGTTGGTCACCGTGACAAAGGGACCCGTTGCTATCGCAGGGTCAATCTTCAGCTTCTCAAGCATGATGGGCACGAAGGTGCCAAACACCGATGCAAAGAGTACCACCGAGAACAGCGAGATGGTGACCGCCAGCGAAGTGATGTTGGCATTGCCAGGGTCGTCGTCGGCAGGCCAGATGAGGTTGTAGAGGAACACCAGTCCCGCAATGAGTACCGCGTTGAGTATCGCCACCAGGAACTCCTTGCCCAGGTACTTGCCAGCCTGCTTGAGCTCGAGAGAGCCGTTGGCAAGACCTTGCACGACAATCGCACTCGACTGTGTGCCCACATTACCGCCCGTGCCGCCAATGAGCGGGATGAACAACGCCAGGCCAGGCAAGATGGTTTGCCACTCGGTATCGCCAGCGTCGCCACCGTCAAGGATCAAGGCATTGGCAATACCACCCACGATACCAATGAGCAGCCATGGGAATCGTGCCTTGAACTGCGTCCACACGCTATCGCCCGTCTCCACGTCGGCGGTAAGACCGGTGGCGAGCTGATAGTCGCGCTCACTCTGCTCGCGCACCTCGTCCATGATGTCGTCGACGGTGATGCGCCCCACCAGGCGTCCAATGGAGTCGACCACAGGCATGGCCACGAGGTCATATTTCTCAAAGTCGAGAGCCACGTCCTCGATGGGTGTGTCGGTCCTCACCGAGATGGGATTGGGCTCCATCACATATTTTATCTTGTTGGCCGAGGGGTTGGTGATAGTCTTCTTCAGGGGAAACACGCCCTTAAGGCGGTTGTCGTCGTCGACGACATAGATGTTGTAGATCTCGTCCATGTCCTCGGCCTGCTCTCGCATGGCCTTGATGCAGTCGGGCATCGAGAGGTTCTCGTTCACGACAATCATCT
>CAMVKS010000083.1 GCA_947167995.1 uncultured Prevotellaceae bacterium | reverse complement strand
TCTTCAAAAATATCAATAATTTTCTCTAATTTCGCACTTGCTATTAGAATTCACGCAAGTGCCTACTGCAAATTGTCCTTAACAAAACACTGTATAGTGCAACAAACTTTTGTCCTTCATTGTCTTAACTAAATCAAACAAAGTCAACAAATACAAACAAAGCCAACAAGAATTTTTTGTTGTTCTTGTCAGGCTTTGTTGTTTTTGTTTGACCCTCAGTGAGGGTGGTTCCTGCGGCAATTGTCCTTAATAAAACACTGTCTAATGCAACAAACTTTTGTCCTTCATTGTCTTAAAAAGAGAACACCGTTCACGTTCCACCTTTTTGTTTGACCCACAGTGAGTGTGGTGACTGCTTTCATTATCATGTTTTTGATAACTGAAAAGTATTTGCTACCTTTGTGGGTTATTTTTTTGCAACACAATGACACATGACAAGATAATAATTCGTGGAGCTCGGGAGAACAACCTCAAGGACGTGTCGCTCGAGATTCCAAAGCATCAGATAACCGTGTTCACGGGCGTTTCGGGCTCGGGAAAGAGTTCGCTGGTGCTCGACACTATAGCCGCAAAGTCGCGAAGGGAGCTGAACGACACCTTCCCCTCGTTTGTGCAGCAATATCTGCCCAAGTATGGTCGTCCTCACGTTGATGCGATTGAAAACCTGCCTATCGCCATTGTCATCGACCAGAAGAAGCCCGCGCAGAACTCACGCTCGACGGTGGCTACCTATACCGACATAGCAGCGCTGCTCCGACTGCTATTCTCGCGCGTGGGGCAACCCTGGGTGGGCTATGCCGAGTCGTTCAGCTTCAACCACCCCGAGGGCAGCTGTCCGCGCTGCTCGGGACTTGGTGAGATTCGTGAGCTCGACATTCACAAACTTGTTGACTTCGACAAGAGCCTCAACGATGAGGACACCATCCACTACATAGCCTTCGGCAAGGGGGGCTGGCGATGGATTCGCTACGCCCATAGCGGTCTATTCGACCTCGACAAGAAAATCAAGGACTATAGCCCCGAGGAGTTGGACTTATTCCTTAATAGTCCGCAAATTAGGCTCAAGAATCCTCCCTCAAATTGGCCCAAAAGCGCAAAATACGAAGGCATTATCCCGCGCATGTATCGCAGCATCATCAACAGTGAGGAGGGCTTGCTCCACGCTGCAGTGCTCAACCCCATGCTCAACATGGGCACTTGCCCCGACTGCGGCGGCACACGCCTGAGCCCTCGCGTGCTCTCGTGCAAGATTGAGGGCATCAATATCGCCCAGGCCTGCGCCATGTCGATCACCAAGCTCAACAAGTGGATTAAGGCCCTCAACTCACCACTGGCAGTAGACTTGAAAAAGGCAATAAGTGCCCGACTCACAGCGCTTGAGGAGATAGGGCTTGGCTACTTGAGTCTGGACCGCGCTGTGGGCACTCTCTCGGGTGGAGAGGCTCAGCGCTGCAAGATTGCAAAGTATATCAACTCGTCGCTTGCCGACGTGCTGTATATCCTCGACGAACCCAGCACAGGCCTTCATGACCATGACATCGAAAAGATGAAACACTCGGTTCGACGGCTGCGTGACGCAGGCAACACTGTGCTGCTCGTGGAGCATCACAAGGAGATGATTGCTATTGCCGACCACATCGTGGACCTTGGTCCTGGCCCCGGCAGCCGTGGCGGACAGATAATATTTGAAGGCAGTTACGACAAGCTCCTCAAGAGCGGCACTGCCACTGGCACAATGCTGAGCCAGCGAGGAGAGTTCAACACATCGCCTCGCCATGCCAGCAGTCACTTCTCGCTGCGAGGAGCATCGCTGCACAACCTCAAGAATGTGGACATTGATTTGCCACTAGGAGTCTTTAGCGTTGTGGCAGGCGTGGCAGGCTCGGGCAAGAGTTCGCTCATGGAGTGCTTCCGCCGTGCCCAGGATGGCATCGTCTATATCAGCCAAAAGAACATTGGCGCCAGTCTGCGCTCCACTCCGGCAACCTATATGGATGTGGCGCCCGACATCCGCAAACGCTTTGCCCGCGCTCACAAAATGCAGGAGAAGTATTTCACCTTCAACGGCAAGGGTGGCTGCCCCGTGTGCGGCGGCAAGGGCGTGGTGATTTCGGAGATGGCTTTTATGGACAATATCGAGACCACCTGCGAGGCGTGTGGAGGTCTGCGTTACTCGAAAGAGGCGCTGCAATACACGCTCGACGGCAAGAACATTGCCGAAGTCATGGACTTGAGCGTGCGTCGCGCGAGCGAGTTCTTTGCCGGCACTCCCATCGAGGAGAAGCTGAAGCCGTTAATGGTAGTGGGGCTTGACTATCTTCACCTGAACCAGGCACTCAGCACTCTGTCGGGCGGAGAGTTGCAACGCATGAAGATTGCCTCTTATCTCCAGCCTTACACCTCGCCTGTTGAGAAAGGGGGCCAGCGCGGTATCTTCATCATTGACGAGCCCACCGACGGCCTTCACCTCAAGGATGTCCATCACCTAATTGAGTTGTTTAACCGCATGGTCGACGAGGGCAACACAGTCTATGTGGTAGAGCACAACACCGACGTGATAAAGTCGGCCGACTTTGTAATCGAAATGGGTCCCGGAGCCGGCGAGAACGGAGGCAGCATCATCTACTCGGGCGCGCCAAGCGACATGCTCTCGTGCAATGACTCTATTACTGCTAAATACTTGTAGATAGGAGTGGATAGGAATGGATAGGAATAGATAGGAATGGATAGGAATGGATAGGAATGGATAGAGACGTTGGACTCAGTTGACTCAGATGACAGCAATGCAGCAGCACAAAGGACTTCAGCTTCACTCGAACTATTAACTAAGTCAAAGAACGCATGAGTGAATGTGCAAAAATATTAACTTGTGGAGACGTTAGACCATAGTAAAAAATACTATAAATAGTCGAACAACGTTTTGTCTAATCTTTAATAATTCATTATTTTTGCTAAACAATATCATATAACAACATATTAAAACAAAAATCATCATGAAAAAGTTTTTAACGATTTTATTAGTACTACTAATCCTCGGCACTTGCGCCACTAACGATGCTAACGCAAAGAGACGTCGCAGCAGTGGCGGCGGCAGTAGAGCAAAAGCTACCCCCGAGGCAGTGAAGAATGCTTATATCAAGCAACTACAAGCGATGGACGATGCCTATGATTGTGATCGATATTTCATCTACGACATCAGTGGTGACAAGGTACCCGAATTGTTTGTCATCACAGGAGATTGTGAGATGGAATATGCATTACACATTTTCACTTATAGCGGCGGTAAAGCAAAAAATGTCTTCAAATCACTTCCTGGATATGCTGGTCATGCGGGATTTGGTGGAGGAAATAACTGCCTTGAGTGTGGAAAATATCACATGGGAAGTGGTGCTTACTGGAAGTTGACTCTAAGAGGTAATAAAGTTAAACAATCCAGCTCAAGCCGTTCGGCTTTTGAGAGCTCAAGTGACATTGACAACTATGGCGTAGGATACTACACTCCACTTGAGAACATGAGTTTTTAAATAATGACATTTATAGAAAATCATCATGAAAAAGTTTTTAACGATTTTTTTGGCGCTCTTAGTGATTGGCGCATGCGCCACGACTGATGCAAATGCAAGTTTCATAAATTCTATTGATACTTCTGAGCAAGATTAACACATAGAAATAGGGTGAACCATTCAAACACTGGTCCACCCTATTTTATAGGTAAGACAAAATTATCTCAGTCTTCTTTTAGATTACGAATCTGTTCATGGATTTTTGTGGTGAAGCGCATGGGGTGGCTGATGTACTTGTAACTGTTAGCCACTTCGCCTGTTGTCACGATGACCGTGCCATAGCCAAGGATGCGCCCCCAAATCGACTGGTCGACCGTTACACCCTCGCACTTCTTGAGCAGCAATTCGTGTGAGTTGCGGTTGATGATACCGCGCTTGAAGATAAGGCGATTGGTAGTGACGACATACTGCCTGCCACCATAGATTTTAACAGCCCAGCAAAGAGCAATCAACAAAATCGCCAGGCAAATGCCGATGTTAATCCAGGTGTTTTCTAAATGGAATAAAAACACGCAAGGCGACATGAGAGCCAAAATAATGGGTCCTGTGTAGATAATGCTATGCTGCTTAGCCTCATAGACGATTCTCTCGCCCGCCATCAAGTTCTTTTGAATATAGCCCATAGATGAAAATATATTGTTTTTTAAAAATATTTTTAAGTTAAATCCAGCCCATGGAGTGATACAGGAAGGCGATAAGGTATCCCGCCACACATGCCACTAAAGTGTGAACCATGCCAGGCATCATGAATGAGTGGTTGAGCAGATATTTGCCAATCTTGGTTGTTCCTGTGCGGTCGAAGTTCACGGTAGCGATATCGGAAGGATAGTTGGGGATGAAGAAGTAGCCATAGACCGAGGGCAACACACCGAGCAGAACCCATCCGTCAATGCCGAGTTTATAGGCCAACGGCAACATTGCAACCACCACAGCGCCTTGTGAGTTCACAAGCACCGATACCAGGAAAAATGCGAAAGCAATAGACCAAGGCTACTGTTTCACCATACCGGCAAGCATCTCTTGAATCTCGCCAAGATAGTTAGCGAAATAAGTATCGGCAAGCCAAGCGATACCATAGATGGCAACAACAGCCACCATACCACTTTGCCATACCGGACCGCTTACGGCCTTTTTAGGAGAAGCCTTGCAGAAGATTATCATCAGCGCGGCCGCCGTAATCATGACAATTTGAATCACGATGTTCATTTTTAATGGAACAAGCTCCATTTTGGTAATTCCTTCAACCGAGACACCCAACTTAGCCAACTCATCGGCCGACAGCTTTACTCTTGATCCTATTAGTTCCACTCCAGGAGCATCCTTAATAGCTTTAACGCTCACATGAGAAGGCAAAAGGTCTTGGAAGATGGCGAAGAAAACAATCACGAGCAAGGCGCCGAAGAAGATGTAAACGGCACGTTTGCTCTCAGGAGCAATCTTCTGATTGAGGGTTGTAGCTGTGCTTCCATAGATAAACTCACGCTGCCCGGGATCGGCAAGCTTCTTCTGGAACTCGGAATCTTTGTCTAAATCCTTGCCTCGTTTATAGGAAGCAACCGAAGCACAGAAGATTCCTAACAGGCATGCTGGCACTGTAACCATGAGCACTTTAGGAATAGTGATAGCAAATCCGTTTGTTCCCGAGATAGTAATAAAAGCTACTACTGCAGCTGCGATGGGCGAACAAGTGATACCTATCTGTGAAGCGATACTCGCTATACCGCAAGGACGCTCTGGCCTGATGCCTTTTTTGATAGCGATGTCACAGATGATGGGCATCAACGTGTAAACCACGTGACCAGTACCCACAAGCACTGTGAGAACGAATGTGCACAGGGGTGCAAGGAAGGTGATGCGGGCAGGATGCTTGCGCAACAGTTTCTCGGCAAGCTGGATGAGCCAATCCATACCACCTGAGGCCTGCATTATACCGGCGCAGGTCACTGCAGCTATAATGATGTATATAACATCGGTGGGTGGAGTACCTGGCTTCATGTTAAAGCCAAACACAAGTATGGCAAGACCTATTCCTGAAATGGCGCCTAATGCCAGGCTGCCATATCGGGAACCCAGCCACAGAGCTGCAAGTACGATGCAGAGCTGTAAAATCATGAGAAGAGACATATTATTAAGTTTTAAGTGTTAAGTTCTAAGTGTTAAGTTTTAAGAGAGAGGGAGGTGCTTTGATTTAATAGCGTACGCTTACCTGAACATAGATGCTGCTGTAGTTGTGCTTGGCAAGGGAGCGGTCGTTGGTGAAGACATACTCTGACTGAATCTCGAAGTATTTACAGAAGCGGAAGTTAAGACCTATCTCATAGTTGGTCTTGGCATGCAGCCAAGTGGCACTGGGACGATAGAGGTCATAACGGCACTTTGCCATTAGTTTGTCGCGATAGACAGGAACAATAGCAAGGGCATAGAAGCCATCGGCCTTGTTGGCGGCAATCTCGTTGCCATCCCGGTCGGCATAGGTCTTGATGCTGAGGTCGGTGGCATCACCAGGTTTCTGGTAAGTAGTAGCGAATCCCGCACCAGTGGAGTGGATGTACTCGGCACGTAGCTGCAGATCGCCTTTTTTATACTCGGCACTAAAAGCATAGCGGTGCTTGTTAAGAGAGAGCACCTCGCCACCTGCTTTGCGGGCATAGGAACCTTCCCAACCAAAGGCGCCAATACGAAGCCCTGCCACTGGCATCACCCAAATACCACCAATCAAGTCTTTCTTCTTGTCAACATCGGCAACGTTGATGCCCTGACCATTGAACACGCCCACCTGATAATGGAGCAGATAACGGCCTGAACTGCTTTTGAGGAAGTCGCCCTGGAACTGTAAACCTATATCACGACCGTTGCTTGCGTGCTCGCCTGTGCGGTCGCTGAATCCTGCAAGTTTCGAAACTGGCTGAGAGTAGGACATAAAGCCTTGGTCAAGGGGATGCATGGGATTCTCAAAGGTGAACGGCCTCTTGAACTGTCCGAGTTTTACCTTGAAAAAATCGAAGCGCTGCCACTCCATAAAGAAATCCACAAGGCGCGGACTGCTACCCAAGGTGGATGTATTGCCGTTAATCTGACCTTGTACCTTATAATACAACTCGTTGAGGATTAGGCCATCAAGCGAAACCCTTACAATTCTCACATTGAAAGTATTGCTGTTGTTTCCTTCTTGAAAAGTGGCTTGATAGGAGCCAATACCATAACCGCTGAACTTTGGCTTGGTGAAGATGGGTGGTTTCTCACTCCTGTTCTCTGGCTCGGGTTGTGGCGCCTCGGGAGCGGTTACAGCCACATCGGCTGCAAGGGCATCAACTGGTGGTGTCACGATAGCGTTGTGGTGGGTGTTGACAGTTATCTCACCCACATCTTCGCCCCAGACACAGAACGACAACCACAGCAGTGGAAGCAATAATAAAAACAAACGTTTCATAGCAATAGTTTTTATTTTTTAAACAATGTGACAAATATACGAAAAAATCTTTGGATTTAGCACTTTTCAGCATCAAAAAACTATTATTAAACTATTAATAAAGAATAAGGGTGAACCAAATCGCTTGGTTCACCCTCCTACTTACAGTTATGAAAAATTCTACTTAAAAGCAGTCTTATTTCTCCATTTCTTTCTTGATGCGCTCGGTGAGCATGGGAACAATCTTGTGAAGGTCACCCACGATGCCGAGATCGGCAACGCTGAAGATGGGAGCAAACTTGTCCTTGTTGATGGCGATGATGAAATCGCTCTCCTCCATACCGGCGAGGTGCTGGATGGCACCGCTGATACCACAAGCCATGTAGAGCTGTGGACGAACGGTCTTACCAGTTTGACCCACCTGGCACTCGTGAGGCATCACGCCATTGTCGACCATAGCACGCGACGAGGCAACCTGTCCGCCGAGCACATCGGCGAGAGCCTGCAGCTTGTTGAAGCCTTCCTTGTCGTGAACGCCACGTCCGCCCGAAACAAGAATCTTGGCCTCAGCAATGTCGGCCATTTCCTTATCGGCCTTGATGGTCTCGACAACTTTAACCTTGAACTTCGCGGTGTCGAACTTAGGAGCAAACTCGGTGATGACACCCTTGCGGCTGGCATCGCGCTCCATCTTCTGCATCACACCAGGACGCACTGTCGACATCTGTGGACGGTTGTTGGGGCACACGATGGTAGCCATGAGGTTGCCACCAAAGGCGGGACGAGTCATGCAGAACTCCTTCTCCTCGTCCTTCACGGGTTGAATCTCGAGCTTGGTGCAGTCGGCAGTAAGACCAGTCTTGAGGCGTGAAGCCAGGCGTGGAGCCAGGTCACGGCCAATGGTTGTAGCGCCATAGAGCACAATGTGAGGCTTGCGGTCGAGAATAATCTGCGACACAGCTTGCGAATATTGCTCACTGAGGAAGTCCTTGAGTTCGGGAGTGTCGACAACGATAACCTCGTCGGCACCAAACTCGATGAGTTCCTGAGCCTTATCTTTGATGCCACAGCCCAGAAGCATGGCAACCACTTTCTCTTCAAGCACATCGGCGAGGTCGCGAGCCTTGCCCAAAAGTTCGAAAGCAACGGGCTGGATTACACCTTCGCGTTGTTCAGCAAAAACGAATACGTTCTTATAATCTTTCTTTTCCATAGCTTCTTTACTTTTAGATGATGTGTTTCTCTTTCAGTTTATTAATGATGAGCTCAACAGCCTCTTCGGGAGTCACTTCGTGAACCTCACCAGGCTCCTTCATGGGTTTGGGGAATGAGCGGAACACCTTGGTTGGCGAGCCAGCAAGACCCAGCTTGCCCTCGTCGACGTCGATTTTGTCGGCGCCCCACACTTCCACTTCCTTGTTGTAGGCATCCATGATGCCGCTCACGCTCATGTAGCG
>CAMVKS010000082.1 GCA_947167995.1 uncultured Prevotellaceae bacterium | reverse complement strand
ACTGCATCTGAACTTATATTGTTTTATTACGAAAAAGTTAATACCAAACTAAAAAACGTTTGAAGCTTTATTTATTGTCGCTTTTTTGACTGATAAAAATGCAATCGGTTTAATTAAAAATTTAACTTTAACCTTCATTAACACTTGCGGAACAAAAAAAACAGTAACAACCACGTCCGAGCCGCAGTATAGCAACCGGAGTGAATGGGGTGTTTTCGCAGTCCTCTATGCCACGGCTCTGCCGTAGTGTCACCCAAACAGATATTGGAATGCCTCTTCTACCTTGGAGGCCTCTACAAGTTTGATTTTAAACTCTTTGGCAGAGATTCCCTTGAGGTTGTTGCGGGGGATTATCATGGTGTTGAAACCCAGTTTCTCGGCCTCGGCGATGCGCTGCTCGATGCGGGTTATCTGGCGAAGCTCGCCACTGAGGCCCACCTCGGCACTGAAGCACACACCTTGCTGAATGGCGATGTCAACGTTGGACGAAAGGATAGCACAAATTACCGCCAAGTCGAGTGCCGGGTCGTTGACTTTGAGTCCGCCTGCGATGTTGAGGAACACATCTTTCTGCGCGAGTTTGAAGCCCACTCGCTTCTCGAGTACTGCCAGCAGCATGTTCATGCGTCGCTGGTCAAAGCCAGTGACAGAGCGTTGTGCTGTGCCATAGGCGGCGGTGCTCACCAGTGCCTGCACCTCGATTAGAAATGGTCGCGCGCCATCGATAGTCACGCCTATGGCAGTGCCCGAAAGGTCCTGATCCATTGCCGAGAGCAGCATCTCGCTGGGGTTGGTGACCTCGCGCAGACCCGTCTCACGCATCTCGTAGATTCCCATCTCGCTCGTGGAGCCAAAGCGGTTCTTGATAGAGCGCAGAATGCGGTACATGTAGTGGCTGTCGCCCTCAAACTGCAGCACGGCATCCACAATATGCTCAAGCACTTTGGGGCCGGCGATAGTGCCTTCCTTGTTGATGTGACCAATGAGAATCACCGGCACTCCGCTGGTCTTGGCATAGCGCAGGAAGGCGGCGGCACACTCTCGCACCTGGCTCACCGAACCCGCAGCACTGTCGAGCTCATCGCTGGCGATGGTCTGTATGGAGTCGATAATCACGAGGTCAGGGGCACTCTCCTTGATGCTGGTGAAGATGCTCGAGAGCGATGTCTCGCACACGATGTAGCACTCGCAGTCCTGATCGCTGCCGGCGATGCGGTCGGCTCGCATGCGCAGTTGCTGAGGGCTTTCCTCACCGCTCACATACAGCACCTTGCGCGAGCGGATGCGCAGCACGTTCTGCAACACCAGCGTACTCTTTCCAATGCCTGGCTCGCCGCCGATGAGCACAATGCTTCCAGGCACCAATCCGCCACCGAGCACACGGTTGAGCTCTCCACTTGGCAACTTGATGCGTGGCAGTTGCTCAGCCTTGATGTCGTTGATTTTCACTGGCACGGCACTCTTGCGGTGACCGTTGTCGTCGCCGCCAAACAGCGCTCCCCTACTCGACTTGGGCACTACCGGCTCCTCGATATAGGTGTTCCACTCGCCGCATGCAGGGCACTTCCCAATCCACTTGGGCGACTCGGCCCCGCAGTTCTTGCAGAAATATGTAGTCTTAGCAGTTTTCTTCGCCATGTTGCTTGTTTTTTAGTGCCACAAAGATAAGGAAAACATGGCAACAATGCAAAAAATGTCCTCAAAAGAGCCATCACTTTGAGGACACAGTCTTTTGAGGACACTATTGCTCATGGGAGCAAGATCATCAACAATTCCGAGTCATCATCACTCTTCAGTCAGTTTAAATGAGACGGGCATTGTATACCACACTCTCACAGGCTCTCTATTAGCATTAAGGCCTGGACTAAATCTTGGCAGACTCTTGCACACGCGCACGGCTTCTCGGTCAAGGTCTTTATCGACACCGCGAATCACCTTAACCTCACCTATACGACCATCTTTTTCGACCACAAATTGCACAACAACCTTTCCTTGAATACCATTATCCTTAGCAGCTGCTGGATATTTCACGTGGCTTGATAAATAGTTCATAAGCGCTCCATTTCCACCTGGGAAGGAAGGCATAATAGCAGCCGAATGGAAAATCTCGTCTCTTGTTGTTTTGGGTTCGGGAATGAATTCACGCTCTTCAACAGCCTCGGCTTTAGGCTCTTCAACTACTTGAAAAACTTCGCGTTTTAACAATTCCTCTCCAATCAGTGAACCATCCATCACAATAAGTGACAATCTATCAAGGTCAATCTGATACCTATAATCTTTTCCTGCGGCTCTCGGACACACAAGAAAATATTTGTCGGTGGCATTATCGTAATAGATATTTGCAATCTTTTTTTCAAGGGATGGATCTTCGTCGGCAAACGAAACCTCACCATTCCAGTTAATAGTTAATACAGGCTTGCTATAGTTATTACGGCACCACCAATTCCCGGCAATCCATCTGAAATCGTTAATCGTAACATCGCGAGAGAAAGTGTAATTGCCTTCAGCGTCGATAGTCCCATACTTGCCTTTCGCCCTTACTAAAAAAGGACCATCGGCTGACCGACCTTCAATGACGTCATATATGCATGGAGCCAGTTCCTTACCACTACTGTTGAAGAGGCCATACTTGTCATTTAGCTTAACCTTAAATACCTTTTCATCAATCCAATTAATTTGATCATAAGCACACGGCACAATCTCCTTGCCAGAGGTATTGACAATTCCATATTGCCCATTAAATCCAACATCAGCGTAGCCATAGGAGAATAAATCTCTAATGTTGATATAGTCATACTTGCATGGCACAACCTCATCGCCTTCAGTATTGACAAAACCGAATTTCCTGTTTACCATGACTAATGCAAAACCATCTTGAAAGTTATAGGCATCGTCATAGATACACGGCACCACTTCATTTCCTTCGGTATTGATAAATCCGTATTTATTATTCACCTCTACCTTTATAAGTCCGTTGGCAACCCTGACTGAATAAGAGTCATACTTCTCCAGCGCCGCCTGAAGTTGCGGAGTGAGTCTTATCGACTCGTAGTCTTGTGCCAAAGCGGGCACAAATGCCACTGCCAGCAACAGTGCTGCCAGAGAAGTTTTGATGATTGTTGTTCTGTTAATCATAGTCAAATAATTAAAACTTTATAGATTACATTTTGTTTTTTTACTTAGTTTGCTCCTTGAAGCTTGAAAACGACTGGCACTGTGTACCACACTCTCACTGGGTCGCCATTGGCGTTCTTGCCAGGATTGAATTTAGGAAATGTCTTACACACTCGAACAGCTTCTTGGTCTAGGGATTTGTCCACACCGCGAGCCACCTTAACTTCACCCACGCTGCCGTCCTTCTCCACCACAAACTGAACAATAACCTTGCCCTGGATATTAGCATCCTGAGCAGCCTTAGGATATTGAACGTGTGTGGCCATATATTTATTCAATGCGCTTGTACCGCCAGGAAATGAAGGCATAGTGGTTGTAGAACTGTATACCGCATTATCTTCATTTTTAGGCTCTTCTACAGGTTTCTGCCTAGTTTCTATCATTCTGGGGGTTCTGCCTTCGTAGGGGGCAATATATTCAATGATAAGGGTATCTATAGTGATATCATTAACTGTTGATGGAAATTCATTGACTGAACTAATAACTAAATCATCTATCTTCATGTTCCTTGGAGAATAATAAGTACAATCTTTGTAAGTCAAGCGTTGGTTTATCAAGTCAACATAAAATTTTGTTTTTTTATTGCTGACAATGACATATTTGCCTGTTTTTGAGTCATAGACCAGTTTCGCATTATATCTTTTTCCTTTTTGCTCAACAATAATCAAATCATTTTTTTCTCTGCCATTGATTATTTCCACCTCATTCCAATCACCAACAAGCCAATCGAGATCGTCGGCAGCAATGTTGTGTGAGAAAGAGAAAGTACCATTGGCATCAATAGTACCACATTGACCCTTTATTATAGCTTTAGCCACACCATCGTTAAAATCCTCTATGAAATCATATTCGCAGGGCACGACTTCCTTGCCTTGTGTGTTAATCAGTCCCCATTTGTCATTTATCCTGACAACGGCAAAGTCCTCATAAAAACGCCTGATTTCATAATACTTGCAAGGCACGATAATTTCGCCGGAATTATTGATCACGCCAAATCTTGCTACATCCAATTCTCCTTTTTGAATTATTGCCAGCCCATTATTACAAACGAAGACATCACCATATTCACAAGGCAGAATAAATTTACCTTCGGCATTAACGAGACCGACCTTGTCAAGATAACCATCTTTAATGGATTTATACAACTTAATATAACCATTTTCAAACTGTCCAATATAATCATATTCACAAGGCAACATTAATTGGTCTTTAGAATTAAAAATCCCATATTTGTTTCTGTCACCAACTTCTTTTTGTAATTCATAAAGTCCCTCATGAATATTTCCAATAAAATCATATTCGCAAGATACCACCAATTCCCCGCTCTCGTCGATAATGCCATATTTGTCTTTGCTTCCATCTGATTTTCTCACTCTGGAAGTGCCATTTTTGAAGGCTTCAATTTCTTTATATTCACAAGGTAATACTATTTGTCCTCTCATGTTTACAAGACCAAATGTTGCATCTAGCCAATATCCTTTTCTAATTAAAAAAAGATTATTGTCAAAATTTTTGATATCGTCATATTCACAAGGCAGAATCTCTTCGCCCGAAGTGTTTATTAAGCCATATTTAACATCATCGTTGTTATTTTCCGAGACTGCAACTATTGACACTCCTTTATTGAAATCATCTATCGAACAGTATTTGAAAGGTGCTACTACCTCGCCTTTGGTGTTGATAACGCCATAACTTTTTCGATACCCTTCTTCTTTAGCCACCACAGCTAATCCGTCAACAAAAAAATAAGCATCGTCATATCGGCATGGTATTATCTCCTCTCCATTGACATTTATGTAGCCATATTTGTAATCTACGCTCACGACTATCAAGCCCTCGCGAATTTGACTTGAATAATAGTCATACTTCTCCAACGCAGCTTGAAGTTGCGGAGTAATCACCACCTCATCATTATCTTGGGCAGCCGCAGAGATGAAGGTCACTGCCACCAGCAGTGTTGCCAGCGTGAGTTTGATTGTGAACTTTTTGTTGCTCATAGTTTAGTCTTTATATAAGTTTCTAATTTTGCGTTTTCTTCACACATAACTTGTAGTGTATCACATTATTCGATGACGCAGTCGTGTGCCATCGGGCATAATAATCTCATAATTGCGATTATCTATCTGATAATATACATCTTCCTGGCCTGCACAAGTGGTTACAATAAAATACTTATCGGTTGATTTGTCATAAAAAACATTAGCCTTTTTCTTAATAAGAGTGGATCCTACTCTTTCTTCGGCCTCACCATTACTGTCAATAGTCAAGACTTCGGGACCATAAAAGTCCTCAACCTTTACCCATTTATTGCAGATTGGATAGTAACCAACCAAAACATCTAATGAAACATCTTGTTGATAAACAAATTTATAATTATCATCAATATATCCACACTTACCTTGTGTGATTACTTTTAAATTTCTATAGTCTTCATTATCATAATATGAATATTCTATAAAATCAAGCACAAATGGAAAAACTTCTTCGCCGCGAGTATTTATATATCCCCATTTTCCATCAGAATAAACCAGTGCAATTCCTTCTAAAAATGACTCAGCAATATCATATATGCACGGTATCACCTCCTCTCCATGGGTATTGATAAAGCCATATTTATCGTTTAGACCAACCACAGCATAGCCTTCCTTAAAATTATAGGCATCATCATATTTGCATGGTACTACTTCTTCGCCACGTAAGTTGACATAACCACATTTTAAATCTTGATGAGTTACCGCCATGCCTTCCGAAAAAGGCCAAACGGAGGAATACCGGCAAGGCACAACCTCTTCACCACGAGTGTTGATGTAGCCCTCCAATCCATTTAGTGTGACTTGTGCCAAGCCATCATTAAACTCAGAAACATCATTATACTTCAAAGGAACAACTTCCTCGCCGCGAGTGTTGATAAAGCCACTTTTGCCATTTAACTCAACCAATGCTACCCCTTCCGAAAAATTATAAGCATGGTCATAAATGCAAGGAATAACTTCTTGGCCTTGAACGTTGACAAATCCATATTTCCCATTTGATTCAACTACTGCCATCCCTTCCGAGAAATTAAAAACATTGTCATAAACACAATGCACAACCTCTTGGCCTTGAGTATTGACAAAACCATATTTATCGTTTAATATCACCATTGCCATTCCTTCCGAGAAATCAAAAGCCATGTCATAATTACAATGCACAACCTCTTGACCTTGAGCATTAACAAAGCCATATTTCCTGTTTGACTCAACGACTGCCATCCCTTGTGAGAAAGATTGAACATCATCATAAATGAACGGTACGACCTCTTCACCACGTACATTTACAAAGCCCCTCTTGTCATTTAATCTGACTTCAGCCAAGCCCTCCGAGAAAAAATCACAATATTCATAAATGCAACGAATCACCTCTTCGCCGCGAGCATTGATAAAGCCATAATTTCCATTTAATTCGACCACTGCCATCCCTTCCGAGAAATATTTGACATCGTCATAAATGCAAGGTACAACCTCCTGACCAAGATTATTAACAAAGCCCCACTTGCCATTTGACTCCACTGCAGCCATACCCTCCGAGAACCAATCGACCATATCATATCTACATGGAACAACCTCTTCACCATTGATATTGATAAAGCCATATTGGCCATTTCGACTCACAACGATAAAACCTTCCACGGCAATCATCTCATTGTCAGACTTGTCATACTTCTCCAAAGCTTTACGGAGCTGTGTAGTCATCTTCACTCTGCCATTATCTTGCGCCAAAGCGGGCACAAATGCCACTGCCAGCAACAGTGCTACTATGACAGTTTTGATTGATGTTAAAAATGTTCTCATATTGATAGTTCTAAAAACAGCATTAATTATTGTGCACTCAAAAGATGTCTCACATCTTAACTGCAAATATAGGAAAAACAATTCAATGCAGCAATAATTCTAAACCTTTTTTGAATATTTAGGTGAATTCCACTGATTTTTGGGTGAAGGCCCACGGTCAAGCACAAGCCACCTGGAGCGATGGTGCGGGAAAACAGGTTGTTAAACTTAACATTATTTTCTTTATCTCAACATTCAACTCTCTCATTACTACGATAAAGCTGCTCAACTCAAAGTCGAGGTCATTTTTAAGGATGGGAACAATTAATCTTTTCATTGCAATTCTGTTTTTGTGGTTTGTATTAACTTTTTCATTGCAAATTTACAATGCACACTTTCTATCCTCCAAATTATCAGGCACCTACTGGACAAAACACAGGCCTTAATTGACGAAATACCCTATTCTCATGATTTCTTCCCTTTCTCGCAAAGCCCTCGAAAAAAAGACCCACCGCGATGAGCGATGAGTCTTTTAAGTTATCTTTTAAGGAATGTCCATTACTCGGCCTTGCCGTCGCTGCCAAGCACCTCGATGATTTTGTGCTTGTAGAGCTTGGTCATCTCATCGCGGGCGGGACCACAGTACTTGCGTGGGTCAAACTCACCAGGTTTCTCAGCAAATACCTTGCGCACTGCAGCGGTGAAGGCTAAGCGGCTGTCGCTATCGATGTTGATCTTGCAAACAGCACTCTTAGCGGCCTTGCGAAGCTGCTCCTCGGGAATACCAACGGCATCGGGCAGATTGCCACCGTAAGTGTTGATGATGTCAACATACTCTTGGGGAACTGACGATGAGCCGTGAAGCACGATGGGGAAGCCAGGAAGTTTCTCCATTACTGCGTCAAGCACGTCAAATGCCAAGGGGGGAGGAACGAGCTTGCCAGTCTTGGGGTCGCGGGTGCACTGCTCGGGTTTGAACTTGTAAGCGCCGTGGCTGGTGCCAATTGAGATTGCCAGCGAGTCGCAGCCTGTGCGGGTAGCGAAGTCGATAACCTCTTCGGGCTTAGTGTAGTGTGACTCCTCGGCTTGTACATCGTCCTCAACGCCAGCGAGAACTCCGAGCTCAGCCTCTACAGTTACGTCAAACTGGTGAGCATACTCTACAACCTTCTTTGTCAACTCGATGTTCTCCTCATAGGGCAGCGAGCTGCCATCAATCATCACGCTCGAGAAACCAAAGTCTACACAGCTCTTGCACAACTCAAATGTGTCACCATGGTCGAGGTGCAAGCAAATTTGGGGATGCTCCCAGCCAAGTTCCTTTGCATACTCTACAGCACCCTGTGCCATGTAGCGGAGAAGGGTCTGGTTCGCATAGTTGCGGGCACCTTTCGAAACTTGCAGAATCACTGGCGATTTAGTCTCGGCACTTGCCTTGATGATAGCCTGAAGCTGCTCCATGTTGTTGAAATTGAAGGCGGGGATTGCATAGCCTCCGTCGATTGCCTTAGCAAACATCTCGCGGGTGTTGACCAGGCCTAATTCCTTGTAACTTACCATAATAAA
>CAMVKS010000081.1 GCA_947167995.1 uncultured Prevotellaceae bacterium | reverse complement strand
GGGCGCTTCGCTTAAAATTAAATGAAAATTAGGTTGAAAATTGCAGAGACGCGCGTAATTATACTTTAATAATCTCAAAAAGCTGCACCTATCGGTGTCGAAAAGCTGGCTTACGCCAGATTATTAAATATTCTTGTCATAATTCAATCTTTTTTCTTCCATCCGCAAAGATTGTATCGTTATTACTTAATCTCACATTTAATATCCATTTGCGTCAGAGCATTTATCAACTCCGCTCGTTTGTCTTTTATAGACTCAAGAAATGGCATTATATTATCACCATAAGCTCTGGTGCTTATGAAATTGAGCTGTTGTGCCTTTTTGCCATTTATTATAGCCGTTTTGTAGTGGTGAATGTCCCACTCCACCATGTTTAGCGTCTCACCGTCAGCATCGCTCACAAGAAAGTCCAAGATATATTCCCCGTTGTTTTCAAGCACTTGATAGTTGCAGCAGGCATCGGTTTTTGCCCTTTCTTCAAGTTCGTCAACCTTCATTTGCACTGCCAGCTCTGGAGTTACTTCTTCGGCCAAGATAACTGCTACAGTGAACATCTGGCTATAATTGTCGAACGTCTCATTCTCAGGAATCCATTCTTGGAGATAGTACAGCTCCATAGGATGAGTGCTCCACCTTAACACCATTTTCTGGCCATTAAACTCGATGGTGTCACCCACATTAAGATAGTCGACAACTTCCTGCGAACTCATTGAGGCACAAGAAAACATAATCATTAATAGTGTTATAATCTTTTTCATTTGAGTAAATTATTATCAATTAGGCAATAATGGTTCTTTTGACTCAAAGAATGCATGCTGGAAGTTATTGTCGGTGGGATAACCCGAAATATTTTTGCGGCACCAGTCTTCTTTTAAGGAAAAGTGAGTGCTCTCATCTCCATCTTTATAGATACAGACATCTAACGTGTCATTATTGTTTCTATTGACAAAGGTAAACAAGTTCACTGCAGCTCCTTTCATTTGCCCATTAATTCTTTCGGATTGAGAGACTTTACGAAGAATTTCTTTGGGATTGGCAGACGGCGGAAGATTGTAGCCATAGGCAGATTTAAACGACACGAACTCATAATTGTCAATGTCGATATCAGCTGTCGTCTTCTTACAACCAGGAAGCAACAAGCCCAAGCAAGCTATTGCAAGAATAATATGTAATCTTAGTTTTGCCATAATTCAAATTTCTTTTATAGTAATCCAAATATCTAGTTTTTTGATGTTAGATATGTCGTTATCGTTCACTTGAATACATTCTTCTTTTGTTCGATGAATCTGATCTGGGAAGTCACATATAATTTCACCAGCTATGTCATTTACCATTTCATAATCTTCTTCAACAGGCAAAGAGTTAACATAGGCTATTATATGTAAGAGTTTATTGTTGACTCCTAAAGTCACAGCAACCACATTAGGCCTCAGGTTGCTCTCAATCGCCCTTTGTGCCGACCATTTTATGTGTCTTTATCAATTTTTTCCATACTTTTTGAGTCGCTGAACTGATTATCACGTTTATTATATCTAATTAAAAACCATTCGTATGCGCCAATTAGAATGAAAGACAAAAACATATAAGCCCAAGAGCGATATGGCATAGCTTGAACGCCCGATATCCAATAAGCAAAACAAATTAGATAAGGTATGAAAAAATAAATCTTACGTCTTGATAAAATAAGATTAATTAACAGGACAATTAGTAAAGAAACAAATAAAACAACAGCACCAAAACGGAAAGTTATACCTATAGCCACATCTTGTTTGGCTAAAGGGCACACCCAGTTTATTAGATCAATGCCTAATAAAAAGATTACACAAATAATAATATTCAAGATTATTAGTAATATAACTCTCATTTTGATATTATTTTGCCATAATTCAATCAGTTTTTCTATATAGTATTGTTGTGTTTTTGCCAGTGAAGAACAGGTCGGAATTGTCATGCTCGAGAACGATAGAGTCGTTTGAGATATGCTTGATGTGGCATTTCCCTTTTGGCTCATCATTAATCACAACTTTGATTGACAAATCGTCATCATTTTGATTGAAATAATAGTTCTCTATTCTCAATATGGAATCTTGATAAGTATCAATCTCCTCAACTGAGATATGTCCATAAGGTCCATGGCTGTCTATATCGTCCCAGCTGCAAGCAATCGTTATCAAAGAGGTCTTATCATTACTTATTTTAGCAACTGTATCTACATAAACATTGCCTATAAACTCATCTTGCTTAGAGCTACCACACGAAAGCAACAAGCCCAAACAAGCTATTGCAAGAATAATATGTAATCTTAGTTTTGCCATAATTCAATCTGTTTTCTGCCATCGGCAAAGATAGCGGTTTATTTTTGAATCAATTACGGTCCAGGTTCACGAAATTTATTTTTCGTCGCTAACAACTTGTATATGTAAATGGAATCTGTCACATGCTTTGAGAACTTTATGTCCAAAGGAATTCTATTGTCTTCACATTCACAAATACAATCATAGTGGTCAGTAAAATATTTTGAATATTCGCATTTTATAATGCGTTTCCCAACAGAAATAAAATAATCATATTGTTCTATATTCAAAGAATGTTTTATTTCTGACTTTTGCTGTTGCAAAGACTTATTTTCAACAAAGAAATCTAAGTGTTCAGAATTATCAATAAAGAATGTAATTCTTATTGAATCGCGCATAATTCGTTCACGATTTAATGAATCAGAAGGGTTCTTTATAACCTTAACTAATTCATAATCCACTTGACCTGAATAATTGTAGTTTTTTACATACTTATAATAGCAAATTGTTCCTACAATAACAGCTATTGCGAGAACGATAAATAATAATATTTTTTTATAACGCTTCATTTTGTTTTTTGAAATGAGAGATGTTGTAAGATAAAGGTTTCTCCCTGTTTTGTGACTTTAAATTTTGCATCATTGCGATTGAACTTCAATTTGCCATCCAATGTGTCAAAAACTATTCCCTTCTTTGAGTCATAATTTACCAAATACTCAGCTTGTGAGTATACAACTTTATTGCCCTTAGTAAAAATGATATATTCGCCTGTATCAATCCAATCATTAAAGTTAAATCCTAAATCTTTATTTATGTCCTCTAACGAGCATTTCCCTGAATAAACGTGCATGGTGTCCCATTCAAAGCCCATAGACTCTGAAAAATCAAAAACAATAGCATTTTCTTTTTGCTTTTCCCATTTGTCGCTGATTATTTGATAAATATCATTCTTGTTAGTACATCCAGCTAAAAAGCAACTTATCAATAATAAAAAGCAGATATAATTTTTTCTTGTCATAATTCAACCTGTTTTCTGCCATAGGCAAAGATAGCGGTTACACCTAAAGAACTCTAAGACTCACTCGACGACCAAGACCCTGAAAGATTTTAAACAGGGTTGAGAGCTGGATGTCTGCATGGCCGTTCTCAACACGAGAAATATAGCTTTTCTTCGTGCCAATTCTCTGAGCAAGTTGCTCTTGAGTAAGTCCAGCTTTGCGTCTCTCTTCCCTGAGACGCTCACCAAGGATGAAAGCGTCACAATCGGCCTCAAATTCCACCCTTGAAGGGGTGTCGATTGAGCCAAAATCCTCTTCTATTAAATCCTCAATTGGAGTAAGGTTGTTGTTTTTCAATTCTTCACGTGTCATATTATTTCCTCCCTTTGTCGTTAAAATACTCATTCATTATTAGTTTTGCTTTCTCTATCTCATTGGCTGGGGTCTTTTGTGTTTTCTTTTGAAACGCATTGAACAGAACCACAAGGTTTCCTTCGTCAAAGCAACAGAAGATGCGATATATGTTCCCGCTTTCTTCAACACGGATTTCATATAACCCAGCCACACTTTTAATTGACTTTAAATAGGTAGCGGGTATTGATTCTAAAGTCATGATATACAAGAAGATTTGATATATCTTCTTAAGTGTTTGCTGCGACAACTTCTTCTTGAAATCAATAAAGTAGTTCTTGTAAACCACTATATGTCTCTTGTAATTCCGTTCAGCCATTATGATATATTTTTGCAAAGTTAACTAATTAGTAAACAACTTGCAAGTTTTTCAGTAATTATTTTGCCATAATTCAATCTGTTTTCTGCCATCGGCAAAGATAGCGTTTTTTATAATCGAGAAAGAAGAACAATTACCAAAATAGTAAACATTAGAAAACCACAACCATAAGCTCTGTTGGCAAATTCATTATTTACATTTTCCATATCATCCTGATTTGCCTTGTTGGAGATTCCATTTTTAAGTTCGCTATATGTGACCTTTTTTCTCCGTATGAATCTAAGATATAGGTACCTCACACTTATTCCTGTATGAAAAACTATCATGTTCCCGAAAAATAGTTTGAATAAAGTCTCCATATCAAATGCTTAATTGCTCACTTCCGTGAAAACTTACTCCAAATTGTCGCTGTCAGACCGCAAACGCCTTTTTAAACCTGTCTGTAGCATCCACAAAATAGCTCCTGTCAATCCTACATATGAGATTGAAATAATCGAAAGCTCTTTGAATGAATTAACTGCATTCTTTATATCATTCAGATCAAATTTGACTGAATCTTCTGAACTATATACATCTACACGATATTTGATAATATCTAAGGAATTGACATAGTTATATATCAAAAACAAGAATAGTAAAATAGTGAAGACCAGCCAAATAGTTATGAATCTATTGCAAATACTTATCTTTTTCATTTTTTCTTCTTTAAGTTGTGGAACAATGGCAAACTAAGGTGACGCGGTTGCTTTGATGCAGATGGGGAGGATGTACCAGCAGTCCACATTCTCACCTAAGGCATTGCGGGCTGGAATGAACGTTGGCAGCAATCGGGCAACTCTAATAGCCTCTCTGTCAAAGGGGGGATCAACAGAACGAATAATCTCTACTTTTCCAATCTCGCCATTGGCTTTAACAACAAACCTCAATATTACTTTTCCTTGTATTTGCGCATCCTCATAGATTTTAGGATATTGGAAATTTTGCAAGAAGAACTTTAATATTTGTGCATCACCACCGGGGAATGTGGGCGGATGAAAAGCTACTGAATAGATCTCTACTTCGTCATTTGAGAGTTCTCTTATTTTAAAATCGTCAAAATCGCTTTTCCCGAAGCTGATGGGAAGCGTCATCCATTCACCCTTGGGGTTACCCTTAATATCTTTAGCTGGAATGAAATCGGGGAAACTCAAGCACAGATTTACAACCTCCCTGTCAATATAATAATAGAGTGATTTCTTGATTATTACATCGGTAACCTTACCAATTTCGTTGACGTAGAATTTTGCCACCACAGTACCTTGGATAGTGTCACAATCCACATTATCGGGATAATGAACCTTCTCCATTAAATATTCACGCATTGCTTGGTCGCCTCCGGGAAATCTGGGCATGGAACAATTGCCAGCAAGAAATATTTCCCCTGAGTCTCTATTATAACTGATGCTCCCGATAGCATTCCTCCTTTTACTCGGATATTCTTCCGACACTTCAATTGTATCTCCTTCGGGCGTAACTGTTTTTCTCCATTTTAAAATCTTTATTCTCTCATCATCTCGTAGATAGATTTTATTCTTTGCACGATCGAAATAAATAGTATCTCCTTTGCAATTAAAATACCCTATATTCAAATTGTTGGTTTCAGCTGCCCAAAATGGAATATTATAAGAATGCAACTGACGCAAAGGTACCTTCTTTATTGTTTTGCCCACCATGGTATCAGCCTGTTGAGAACGCAATGAAATCACAACAGCCGTGTCGCTATCAACCAAAGCGTAATAATGCTGAAAATGGTTGTGGACTTTACAATGAAGAACTGTTATATCTTTGTACTCAACGTCGCCAACATTATAGTCAATAATAAATTGTTCTCTCTCAATTGCCGAAACAATCAAATGAACAAATGTAAAAACCAATATCACTAAGATAATTTTCTTCATAGCTTTACTATGATTTAAAATGAAAGTTCATTTGATTACAGCGGCAGTTACTGCTGGTTTTGGGCTTTTTGATACTCCTGTGCGAGGGTGTTGCGCAGGGTGGGACCGTCCATGTTGAGGTATTTCTCCATCGACTCGACGGTGCCGAGCACGTCTTTGTTGCGCTTGTAGTAGTCGATGACTTGCAGCATCACCTCGCAGTGCATTGCCTCGTCGGTCTTGCTCACGTTGAACTCGATGGCATGCTCGGCCATTGCCGCCAAGTAGGCAATCATAAGCTCCACATGCGTCACTGGCACACATTCACTTATTGTAAACGAAAACTCGTCGGTATTAGTCATCCAAATCATCAAGAATTGCATGACCTGTTTTTGAGTGATATCATCGGGGTTGACAGGCTGCTCGAGGTACCATTTCGCCAGGCGTAGGGCATCGTCGCGATGCTCTCGGCAACCCTCGGCGGTCTCTATCTCTTTAATGCTCGGGATATTCATTTCATGGGTTTTGAACAGCTTTGTCATCACTGTAGGTTCCTCTTTGGTGGGAACGAAACGGTTCTGGACAAACCAGCTGGCAAATTCCTGAAGTTGTTTTTCTCCTTCTTTTGTCTCTGACCATTGATTAGTCTCATCTTCGGCACCAGGCGACATGAGCCACATGTTGTAGGCCTCCCAGTGGCCGTCCTTGATGAGCTTGCGATGGTAGTCGAGCAGCGACAGGTTGTAATAGCCTGGTGCCACCGAGTCGATGTGAGCCAGTACATCCTTGCGCAGGTCGGCAATCATCGCCACGGTGAGCTTCTTGGTCTTCATGAACTCGGTTAGTGCTGGCGACTTCATGGTTCCCATCTCATACATAATGGGGAAAGGCACCTGAATGTCGGTAGAGTCGCTATTCATGTAGATGGTGTTGTCTTGTGTAAGAGAGACATGAAGCTTGTTCTCGCCTTCTATCTTGATATTCTCTTGGAAGAGGTCATAGATGAGTTTTCCCATCTCCTCGCCACGCTGGGTGCCAGGCTGCAGGTTGCACACCACCTCGGCATAGACGATGCCCCACAGCGGCTCGGTAGATTGGGCATAGAGCAGTGCCAGGCGGTAGTAATTGCTGGCAAAGTCGGGCTGCACCTCCACGCCACGCAGGTAGCACTCAACAGCCTCGTTGTAGCGCTGATGCATTGCGTGGATGTTGCCTTTCTCGAGATAGAGGTAGCCCGAATTGGGGAATCGCTTGAGGCCTTCGTCGTAGGTCTTGACAGCTGCCTCGGGATCGCCAAGCACGTCCTGAGCGTTGCCCACCAGCTGATAGAGCTGAGGCTCACTCTCGGGATGCTTGTAGAGTTTGGGTCCCTCCTTGACAATTCGCTTAAAATCGCCGGCAAGATAGTAGGCATAGAGCCGTTCATACTCGAGAGCATAGTTGTTTTTATACTTATTGCACAGATTGTCAAGAATCCCTATGGCATCACGTGCCTTGCCTGTGTCCATGAGATACATTGCCGAGTCTACCAGCAAGCGGTCATTGTCATTAATAAAGTCAACCGAACGCTGCGCCTGAGCCCACAATGTGCTTGCCGCTGCGCAGATTATAATCATAATGCGAAGAAAAGATGTTTTCATATCATTTTTGTTTTTAGTTTGCTACTATATATTTTAACGCTAATAACTCTGTGATTATTATCTGATTCTTAAACTAGTATCTGTTATGACCTCAATTGTGATTGTTGATTTTATCCATTAATGACTTAAATTCGTCATACTCCATTATTGTCATATTGAGATTTGCAGCATTGAAAATCTGTATAACGTCTTTCTTGAAAGCTGTGGACAGTACATAATAGGTGTTTAGGCCATAGAGGTCACGACCATAGAGCATCATGTTGCAAATATCGGTGGGAGTGATATATGGATTGTCGGGAGTATGAGAATGCACATGTGCCTGCACGACATTGCCATCGGCAACAGAAGGTATTTCCAAGAAGGAATGATGATAACGCCTGAAAGCAAGCGGCTTCATATCAGGAGATATATCAACCGAGTAATCATTACCAATAGGGATAACATCATTTTTGGTAGTACTTTGCAAAAAATACACCCTGATAAGATCTGGGCTAACCCAAATGACATCAACATTCACATTACCTGATGCCCTGAGACTGTCTCCATAAGATTCAATTGCTAACCTAATACAACGCTTGCGCTCGTCACGGGCATTACGCTCTGCATCTGTAATTGGCCTTACGGTGTTGTCCCATGACACGTTTTCATTACTTAGATCAGATTTATAGGAGAAAACCACCTCATCGTCTCGTGTGAAGAAATGGGTAAAGCTCACAGAGTCAACCACAACTCCACTTCCGTTTACCTGAGCCAACGCGGGGCAATGAGCCATAGCCGAATCAGACGCTTGCCATGATATCCTTTCAAAAGAATACAGCCTCAAACCTTCATCTAATATGCTGTCGACTATCGCCGAGAGTTCCGCCTCAGCAGGAAGGTCGGGTTTGTCATTGTCTTGTGAATATGCCATAAAAGGCAGATGAACAATAAGTAATATTAAGCAGAGATAGATTAAACGTTTCATAATATCTTGTTTTAAGGGTGGAAAACGCCACTAAGTGCAGCTAAACTTAGAATTAATATAAGTAATTTCTTTTTCATTTTTTCTTCTTTAAGTTGTGGAACAATGCCTTGCTTTGAGTACAGCCCATATATGATATTTTCTTGCCATAATTCAATCTGTTTTTTGCTATGGCAAAGATAGCGGTTTA
>CAMVKS010000080.1 GCA_947167995.1 uncultured Prevotellaceae bacterium | reverse complement strand
TGCGGCCTCCAATGCTGTTTTTCGTCCATTATTGATTTTTATCGGACACTAATGATATTGGTTATATTGTCGCTGAAAATTCAAATGATTTAATCGTCGTCAACTTGCGCCATAGATTTTTATCAGGAACACTCCAGCCAGCATGATTAGTATGCCCACATATTGAATCCAGGAGATACGTTTCTTTGGTGCTCCGAGCCATCCATTACGCTCCATGAGAAGGCTGAGCAGGAGTTGGCCAATAAGCAGTGCCATCATAAAGACGCTCACTCCAATCAATGGTATTAGCCATGCATTGCCATAGACGATTATGGCGCCGAGAATACCTCCCATCCAGATCCACCAGGGTCCATCGTTGGTGAACGCCTTTCTTATCTTTATGACGCTGCCGTTGATGCAGCAGAAGACTATCATCACCACAGTAGCTATGGCGAATAACACTGTGGTGGCTTGGATTGCCGAACCGATGACCTGTCCAAGGGAGGCAAGAATGGCTCCAACAACAGCCGATAGGCATCCCGAGAGCACCGCTGCCAGTTGCCACAGCAATTGACGGAGTCCGCCATTGTCAACCTTAGCACTGCTGTTAAGTCGAGGGATGATGACTACCAACGTTACACCGATTATCAGTAGCACGGCACCAATGGCGCGTTGCCAGCCTAATGGCATCACTCTTGCTCCAAACCACCCGAAGTGGTCGATGCACAGGCTAAACAGTAGCTGACTGAACATGGGAATCACCATTGCCTGGAGTTGACCTATCTCCTTGAATAGATGTATGGCAATAGTTATGGTAATTAGTGGTATAACTCCAATAAACCAGCTCCACCAAGGCGCGTCGTGAAATGCTTGTTGGGAGGGCATCAACGGGATTGATGCGATGAGCGCAACAATGACAAGCACTATGGTAGATACTGCAAAAGAGATTAGTGTTGATAGTGGTGCCGAGCTCACGAGCTGACGCATTCGGGAATTAGCGGCCGTTTGGATAGGGGTGCAGAAACCCAAAACAAGTGCTATGAGGATATAGAGCATATGAAGTTTTCAGTTATCAGTTATCAGTTTTGTAGGGACAAGGCGTGCCTTGTCCGCTAAATATCAGTTGTCATTTTTCAGACAATATATCTAAATCTTTTTTATTACTCGACATGGGTTGCCTGCAGCTAGTACTCCAGCGGGAATGTCGTGGGTGACGACGCTTCCGGCACCTATCACTGTGCCGTCGCCAATTGTCACACCAGGGCATACTGTGACGTTGCCGCCAAACCACACGTTGTTGCCCACATTAATGGGCAGTGACCACTGCACGCCTGCATTACGGCTCTCGGCATCGACAGGGTGGCAGGGGGTGTAGAACGAGCAATTTGGACCAATGAACACATGATCGCCAAAGGTCACCTTCGCCTCATCGAGAATCAACATGTTGGAGTTGGCAAAAAAGTCTTCCCCTACCTCGATGTTGAAACCATAGTCGCAGAAGAAAGGTTGAATCACTTTGACTCTTTGACCAGTTTTTCCGAGAATGCGCTTGATAAGTGCTGTCTTCTCATCTTGTTGCGAAGGACGGATGTTGTTGTAATCACGGCACATTTCCTGTGTCTCTTGAAGAATGTCGAGCAACTCGGTGTTGTCGCTTGCAGCGTAAGGCTTGCCACTCATCATCTTCTTCAGCTCGCAAAGCTGTGATTCAGTAAATTGTCTCATAGAAAGTTGTTTTGTGTTGCAAAAATACAAATATTTAGGAAAAAAACAGTAACTTTGCGAAAAATAAACATTTTGCAGTATGAAAAAGGTTATATTGTTTTTTGTGGTCGCTTTTATGACCTTAGTAGCTCAATCGCAGAGCAAAGTGTACTTTACACGTGACATAAGTCCCGAGGGTCTGGTGAAGATCTATAAAGCCCTTGGAGTAGAGGCTACCGGAAGGGTGGCGGTAAAGATTTCAACAGGCGAGGGAGGTAACAACCACTATCTCAAGCCCACACTCATCCGTAACCTCGTTGAACAGGTGAACGGCACAATTGTGGAGTGTTGTACTGCTTACGGTGGCACACGTCAGGACGTTTCAAAACATTGGCAAACAATTCACGAGCATGGTTTTGACTCAATCTTTGCAGTTGATATTATGGATGAGTTTGACCAGATAAGGATTCCTGTTCAGGACAGGACTCACTTGAAGTATGACATTGTGGGAGGTCATCTTGCCAATTATGATTACATGATCAACCTTGCCCATTTCAAAGGGCATGCTATGGGCGGCTTTGGTGGTGTCCTGAAGAATGCAAGTATTGGCGTTGCTTCCACAGCTGGTAAAGCCTACATTCATAGTGCCGGCAAGACCGATGATCCTGTTCTTGCTTGGCAGAGAGAGTATATAGCCGCCGGTCCCACTCAGGATTTATTCCTCGAGTCGATGGCCGCCGCCGCTCAGGCTGTTCACAATTATATGGGTGGTCATGTGCTCTATATCAACGTGATGAACAACATGAGTGTCGACTGTGATTGTGATGGCTCACCCGATGCACCAGCTATCAATGACATTGGCATTGTTGCAAGCCTTGACCCAGTGGCTGCCGACCAAGCATGTCTCGATATGGTGTTCAATTACAAAGCCAGTCCTGGTGATGACAACAAGCCACTCATAGAGCGTATTAATCGTCAACATGGCACTTATATCACCGAATATGCCGAAAAGATTGGGTTAGGCTCTAAATCTTATGTTCTTATAAACATTGACACTCCTTAGTTGTTTATCGCTAATGATAAAAAAGACTCCCTCATTTTATTATTGAAGGAGTCTTTTCTTTCTGTGTCTAAAACTTATAGGTGAACCCCAATTGGAAAGAATGCATGGGCTTCGGCTTTTTGTCTTCCTTTACAAGTGGAGTGCCATGAATTTCGATTTTACGGCTACCTCCATAGACATCGAAGTCACTATAGCAATATCCTACCGTGAACTCCCATTGTTCTTCATATTCAATAACCATTTCGGCTCGTGTGTGCCAATATAAGAACTTGCCGCCACTGTTTTCAAAGTCTTCGGTAGAGTTGAATATCTTAATATTTTGAGTATCGTTTTCATCGGCATCTTCAAAGATTTCACTTTTTTTGTAAACTTCGTAATTGCTGACAGTGATACCCTTATTGGTTGGAATGGGAATAGTAATTCCTGGAGATATTCTGAAAGAAAGTCCCATTTCGTTATGGCTTAGCATTATAGCTGGTGTGGTGAACTGAACGCCAGCCCTACCGGCAATGCGGTAGCAAGCGTTTCTATAACTTTTAATCTCCCACACAAGGTGTTCGTTATCAATGTAGTTGGCACTAACGTTGGTCTGGTTGATGAACGGTGTTGTGTAAAGAAGCCCCACATTGACACCCACATAACGAAGCGGACGATATTCGCCTGTTATTTCAAAATCAAGTGAGGGTAGCATCGACATGCCCATTCGCATTCCAGCAGCGACTTTATGGTCATTGCTGTAGTCTAACTCGATTGCTGCAACTGGCATGAGTGTAAGGATGCAGATTGTGAGGATTGCAATTCGTTTCACGGCTTGAACTATTTGGTATAAAAGTCAATAACTTTCTCAATCGCTCGTGTGCATACAGGGCAGAAAATTGGCACTTTGAGGGTCTTCATCATGCAGTTAGGGGTTGGACGGTATACGCCTTTAAGCACACAGCCAGCTCCTTCATATAGCCCAATAGTTTGAGTGTCATAGTTTTTGTCGTCGGCCATGCCGATGATAGCCTTCCCTTTAGGCATCAAGTCTTTCCATTTGGAGTCAAAATTAATGAGTGTAGTAATGTTTGGTGCCCAAGGTTCAATGTCGAGAGGGTAGTCATTAGGCTCCTCGCCTTCGTAGGCATATTCATCGGCAAGACCGGCAAAGGAATGCCCAAATTCGTGCACGAGCACTTCGACAAAGAGTCGGTGCTTGGTCATCAACAAGTTTAGTGTGTTGTAGATACCGCCACCGCCATATCGGTCGGTGTTTACCATTACGATGATATGTTCATAGGGAGTTCCTGCAATTGCATCGTGCATCTGTTTAATGCGCAGAGTGGTGAGGTAACGAGCCATGCCGAATGTGTCGAAACTTGATCCCATGGCTGTGTTGTGCCACACGCCCTCGCTGGGTATTGATGGGCCACAGTCTTGCGATGGTGTGAGAACAGCTATCACACGAAAGCGGTCACGTAGTTGCTTGTAAGGAGCAAATTGGAACAATCCGTCCAACCCTTTCTTGCAGTCGGTAAGGAAATCATTCATCTGTTCCTGAGTGTACCCCTCAGCCACAAAAGCGATATTGATGCATTTGTCGTTGCGTGCAGGTTCATTGAGCACAACATATTGAGGGACATTGTTGCCTTCACCTTTGTGAACAATAGTGCAATCGGTAGGGTAGACCTTGTGTTCTATTGTTGAAGTTATCTCATGACGATGATTGTAGAGGTTTACCGTCACTATCACCGAGTCGCGAGGCATGGGTAGTAGTTCCACACACTCAAATGCCTTGGGAGCATGGTGTGCATCATCCAGATCGAGCCACTCTTGGAACAAAGTGCTGAAAGTGTGGCTGTAGATGAGTTCACCTGTCGCGGCAAGACGCATGTCGATGGTCCCTTCCCCATGAAAAGGGAAACTTGTTAGATTCTGTCTCTTGCCATACCAGCCAGGCATTCGGCTCATGCCGTCGAGAGATATAGACTGGCTTCTTACATTGCCACTCAAAATATAGTCAACTCTCAACGTTGAGTCGCTGAAATATTGTTCAAACTCCTGAGCCTGTCCCGTGAACAATGTTGTCAATAAAGAAAGAGACAGCAATAATAATCTAAATATACTTCTCATTATATAATCATTATAAAATTAGTTCATTGCTAAGCATGCGCAATAAATATTTATCATTTAGCCCTTATTGTGATTGAACCATTCAGGTAGCTTTTGTTGCCTTTCACCCTAAGAGTGATGTCTCCAGGAATCTTAGAAGATTGAACTACAACAACGAGTTGGCCATGAAAGAGTTTCATGACAGGTTCGGTCATCACTTGCAGTGAAGTTGCGTCGCCGTTGCAAACACCTCGGAAGGTTCCTGTACCCTCTACTGTGAATTGCAACTCATCATCAGCATCGGGGAGGAGAGTGCCGTTTTGGTCGATAAGGCTTACAGTCACAAACGAAAGGTCGTTGCCATTAGCTTCAAGCACGGTGCGGTCGGCATCGAGTTGAAGTCGATGTGGATTGCCTGCAGTCTTGATGGCCTTCTCGCCAGCTTTGTTTCCATTCTCATCATATACCACTACCTTTATCTCTCCAGGCTCATACACAACATCGCGCCAGCGCAGGCGATAACGGTCGAGACGAGTGTTTGGGTCTTTGGTTTTTTTACCTTGGCTTTTACCGTTGACAAATAGTTCGGCAGTAGGGTAGTCGGTATAGCAATATACGGGTGTAACCTCGCCTTCACGTCCAGGCCACGTCCAGTGGGGAAGCAAGTGAATGGTGTGGCTCTCCTTGTTCCAGTGGCTACGGTATAGATAGTAGCGGTCTTTGGGTAGACCGGCGAGGTCTACAATGCCATAGTAGCTGCTTCGTGATGGCCAGTAGGCATCATAGGGTGAAGGTTCCCCTAAATAGTCGAATCCTGTCCAGACAAACTCACCAATAGTCCAGTCAAAGTCGTCTTGTAGTCTCCAGTCATCGTCGGGAAGGTTACTCCACCACGGATGATCAAGGTCATAGCTGTTGCACTGCCCATTGGGATATTCTTTCCCAATGCCACAGGTGTCGGGGAAGAAATACTCGCCACGGCTGCTCACCGTAGATGCAGTTTCGCTACCCAACACAAACCCTTGGGGTAGCAGCTTTATGCAGTCCTCATAGCGATGGACACGATAGTTGAAACCTGGTACGTCGGCCTGTTGTGCAAAACCACATTTGATGTCGGCATCAGGGTTGTCCATACCACAAGTGACCATGCGTGTGGGGTCGAGTGTGTGACACCATTGTACCAGTGCGGCATATCGTTCGGCTCCTTCTTCCTTCCATTGCTCTGGAATCTCGTTGCCTACACTCCACAGCACGATACACGGATGGTTGCGGTGGTTCATAATCAGGTTGTAGATGTCTTTCTGCCACCATTCGTCCCAAAAACGGTTGTAGCCGTTTTTCACTTTGGGGTCTTTCCAGCAGTCGAAACTCTCAGCCATAACCATTAGACCTAAGCTGTCGCACAACTCCATTTGCCAAGTTGAAGGCATATTGTGAGATGTGCGAATGGCGTCGGCACCCATTTCTTTCATTATCTTTAGCTGTCGTGCCATTGCGGCTTTGTTGGCGGCAGCGCCCAACGGACCAAGGTCGTGGTGAAGACACACACCCTTGAACTTGCGAGTTACACCATTGAGTTGGAAACCATGTTCCTTGCTAAATGTTACAGTGCGAATACCTAAGTTGTCGGTACGCCTATCTACTAACTCACCGTTTAACTCGGCGATATAGTTAACCTTATATAAATAAGGTGACTCTGGAGACCATAAATGTGCTTTTGGAATTCTGAACTCCATGCGGCAATATCCGTCAGAGCCAATTTGTCGCTGAGTCTCGGCAACAATGTTTCCTTCACGGTCATTGACGCTCATGGTGACGACTGGCCGTTCACCAGTAAGACAGCCATTGAGCTTTGTGTCAACGGCAACAAGCGCTGTGTCGTTCTCAATACTGAGAGTGCGAATAAATGTGCCCCATGTATCGAATGCCACTCTGCCACTTGTTATAAGTTTTACAGGACGGTAGAGTCCAGCACCGGGATACCATCGGCTACTTTCCTCCACATTCTTGAGATGAACCTCAAGAGTGGCGTTGGAGCCTATATTGTCAAGTATCGGTGTGATGTCAACGCGGAAGGCATTATATCCGTAGGCCCAGCCACCCACTTTCTGACCATTGACATATACTTCGGGCTCACTCATGGCTCCGTCAAACAGAAATTCGGCACGCTCGGTGCCTGTGGGCAATTCAAACTGTGTCCTGTAATAACCTTCACCAATCCATGGCAGTGCTCCTGAGCGACCACTGTGCTCGGTTTCGGTTTCTTCACCATTCTCTTTGATGGCGACAACCTGGAGATCCCATTTCTTGTCGAATGGTCCGCTGATGGCCCAATCGTGTGGTATAGTAACATCCTGCCAGTGCGCAAAATCGCGGCTGAATTGCCAATTCTCGCTCAATTCAATAACTTGTGTTACGCTGGCATTGCTGTATAATGCCATCATAATAGCAGCAAATAATGTAAAATGTCGTAGTTTCATGTTTGGTAGTGTTATTTGATTGCAAAGATAACACAAAGATTTCATAAATTGATTATTAATTGCAAAGCTTTTGTTGGGCAATAATAAATTTTGATTTGTCTTTTAGCTTACCAATTAAACTCTATACATAAAAAGTCCCCATCAAATCGATGAGGACTTTCACATAAGTTGTGTCAACCTGAATTATTTGTTCACCTGGAAGCGGTTGAAACCATCTTTAAGATGAGCAACTACCTGATTGGCGGCTGCCAAACCGGCATTGATGTTGGCCTCAGCGGTCTGAGCACCCATTTTCTTGGGGGTGAAGAATACTCTGTCGGCATATTTCTCCTCGAGCTCTGCAGCGTTGTCGGGTTTCACGTCGGCAACGTAACGCAGGTCGGTGCGCTCTGCCAGAACAGCAGCAAGGTCTTCCTCGTTGATAACCTCTTTGCGAGCAGCATTGATGAGTGTGCCACCCTTTGGCATAAGCTCAAGAAGAGCTTTGTTTACCGATTTGCGAGTCTGATCGTTGGCGGGGATGTGAAGACTTACATACTGATTGTTCTTGTAGAGATCTTCTACAGTGTGAACTGGTATGATACCGTCGGCTTCCATAACTTCATCCTTAACAAATGGGTCAAGAGCACTAACTTTCATGTCAAAGCCCTTGGCGATGCGAGCAACATTGCGGCCCACAGCACCATAAGCGTGGATGCCAAGGGTTTTTCCCTTAAGCTCGGTGCCTGAAGTGCCATTATAGCGGTTGCGGATCAGATATACAATCATGCCAAAGACGAGCTCGGCAACTGCATTGGCGTTCTGACCTGGTGTGTTCATAACACACACACCATGCTTAGTAGCCTCTTCAAGGTCGATATTGTCATAGCCAGCACCAGCGCGAACCACCACCTTGAGTTGTGGAGCAGCATCAAACACTTCCTTGTCAACCTTGTCGCTGCGTACGATAAGGCCAGCGCAATCCTTAACGGCGTCAATCATGTCCTGCTTTGTGCCTTTCTCAACGAGAACGAGTTCATGACCACCTTGTTCAACAACTTCGCGGATGCCTGTTACGGCAGCTGCAGCAAATGGTTTCTCGGTTGCAACTAAAATCTTCATTATGTTTTAGGTTTAAATGTTTTAAAGTGGGTCACGATGTGCACATGACCCACTATATATATTAATGTATATATTAATGATTGTTCTCAAATTCCTTCATTGCATCAACAAGCACCTTCACGCTCTCGAGAGGAAGTGCATTGTAGAGTGATGCGCGGAAACCACCAACACTGCGGTGACCCTTGATGCCAACGATGCCCTTGCTGGTAGCAAACTCGAGGAAGTCTTTCTCAAGCTCTTTATACTCGGGCTTCATTACGAAGCAAACGTTCATGAGTGAACGGCTGTCCTCGTTAGTAGTGCCAACAAACATGCGGCTGTTGTCAATCGCGTCATAGAGGCATGCTCCTTTCTCCTCGTTGATGCGCTGCATCTCTTTCACACCACCCAGGTCTTTGAGCCAGCGAAGGGTCTGCAAAGCTGTGAAGATGGGTAATACTGGAGGAGTGTTGAACATCGAACCCTTGTCGATGTGAGTTTGATAGTTAAGCATTGTGGGAATAGCGCGGTCTACCTTGCCCAAGATGTCCTTCTTGATGATAACGAAGGTAACACCAGCAGGGGCGAGGTTCTTCTGTGCGCCACCATAGATGAGAGCATACTTCGATACGTCAACTGGACGAGAGAAGATGTCGCTCGACATGTCGGCTACCAAAGGAACATTAACATCGAGGTCTTCACGCAACTCGGTGCCATAGATGGTGTTGTTGGTAGTGATATGAAGATAATCGGCATCGGCAGGAACGGTGAAGTTCTTTGGATAGTAAATGTAGTTGTCTTCCTTAGATGAAGCTACTACTTCAACTTCGCCAAAGAGTTTCGCCTCCTTGATGGCTTTGTTGGCCCATGTACCTGAATCAACATAGGCAGCTTTTGTCTTGAGCAGGTTGTAAGGAACCATGCAGAACTGAGTGCTGGCACCGCCACCCAAAAACAATACCTCATAACCCTCGGGGATATCAAGTAATTCTTTGAAAAGGGCTTGTGCCTCGTCCATTACAGCTTGAAACTCCTTGCTGCGGTGAGAAATCTCA
>CAMVKS010000079.1 GCA_947167995.1 uncultured Prevotellaceae bacterium | reverse complement strand
AAAAGTTATGGCAGAAAAATTTGAAAAATTGTTCGACCAATTCGCACCTGTCACCCCCGAAGAGTGGCGTGCTAAGGCTGAAGTCGACCTGAAAGGTGCCGACTACAACAAGAGAATGATTTGGCGAACAAACGAAGGTTTCAATGTTGAGCCCATCTACCGCGGTGTTGACATTGAGAACCTCAAGACCACTGAGTCGCTTCCTGGCGAATATCCCTTCGTAAGAGGCACTCGCGTGAGCAACGACTGGTATGTGCGTCAGGACATCGACGTTACCGATGTAAAGGCCGCCAATGCCAAGGCTCTTGAAATCCTCAACAAAGGAATCAACAACGTGGGGTTCAACCTTCCTCACGGACAGAACGTGGATCTCGCAGCACTGCTCGACAAGATTGACGTGAACGTTGCCGCTGTCGACATCAACTGCTGCGTGAAGGTTGCTCTCGATGTTGCTAAGCAACTCGTTGCCATCATCGAGAAGCAAGGTGCACAAGAAACATTCGTTGGTTCAATCAACTTCGACCCATTCCGTCGATACTTCAAGCACGGTGAGCCATTCCCTGGCGACATGGTTGCCATGGCCAAAGAAATGCTCGACATCGTGAAGCCAGTCAAGAATCTGCGAGTGCTAAGCGTCGAGGCCATCATGCTCAACAACGCTGGCGCCTTCATCTATCAAGAGCTTGGCTATGCTCTTGCATGGGGTAATGAATGGATGGCTATGCTCACCGAGGCTGGCGTTCCCGCCCAGGAGGTTGCAACACGCATCAAGTTCAACATGGGTATCTCTACCGTTTATTTCATGGAGATTGCCAAGTTCCGTGCAGCTCGTATGCTGTGGGCACAAATCGTGAAGCAATACAATCCCGAGTGCGACTGCGCTTGCAAGATGGTTGTAAATGCCGCTACCACCGAGTTTACTCAGACAGTATTCGACAGCTACGTAAACCTGCTTCGCAGCCAGACTCAAGCAATGTCGGCAGCACTCGCAGGTGTCGACTCTATTGTTGTAGCGCCATTTGACAAGGCTTATCAAACTCCCGATGACTTCAGCGAACGCATAGCACGCAACCAGCAGATTCTTCTCAAAGAGGAGAGCCACCTCGACAAGGTTACCGACCCTGCCGGCGGTTCTTACTACATTGAGACCCTCACCATGTCAATCGCCCAAGAGGCTTGGAAGCTCTTCCTCGATGTTGAGGACAAGGGTGGTTTCAAGGCCGTTCAAGAGGCTGGTGAAGTTACAGCAGCTGTTAATGCTAGCGCCAAGGCTCGCTTCGACAAGGTGGCTAAGCGCCGTGAGCAGCTCCTTGGCACCAACCAGTTCCCTAACTTCACCGAGAAGAGCGAAGGTAAGGCTGCCAATATCAATTATGAGGCTCAGCCCGAGAATGTGCTCAACCGCCAGCGCCTTGCCAGTCACTTCGAGCAACTGCGTCTCGCTACCGAGAATGCTGCCCACACCCCCAAGGTGTTCATGCTCACCATTGGCAACTTGACCATGCGCCTGGCTCGTGCTCAATTCAGCAGCAACTTCTTTGCATGCGCAGGCTATGAGATTATCGACAACAATGGCTTCAAGACCGTTGAAGAAGGTATTGATGCCGCTCTCGAGAAGAAGGCCGACGTTATTGTTCTTTGCTCAAGCGATCCTGAGTATGACGAGTATGCTCCTGCTGCTTTCAAGTACCTCGACGGACGCACCGAGTTTGTGATTGCTGGTCCCGAGAACGACACGTTCAAGGAGCTTGGTATCAAGTACTTTATCAACGTGAAGAGCAATGTGCAAGCCACATTGACTGAATTTAATGCTAAACTTTTAAAATAATCGAGCAACATGAGACCAAATTTCAAAAACATAGACATAGCAAACGAGGCTTTCAATGTTGAACACAAGCCTATGCATCTTGCCGAACCATGGCGCAACGCCGAGTTGCTCGACATTAAGCAAGTTTATACTAAAGAAGATATTGAGGGACTTGAGCACCTCAACTTTGTGGCAGGTATTCCTCCTTTTCTTGGAGGCCCCTACAGCCTAATGTATCCCTTCCGCCCCTGGACAGTGCGCCAGTATGCAGGTTTCTCGACAGCTGCCGAGAGTAACGCTTTCTATCGCCGCAACTTGGCTTCGGGCCAGAAGGGTCTGTCGGTAGCATTCGACCTTCCAACTCACCGTGGTTACAATGCCGACAACCAGCGCGTTGTAGGTGATGTGGGTAAAGCAGGTGTTTCCATCTGCTCGGTAGAGGACATGAAAGTGCTCTTCGACGGAATTCCACTGGAGACAATGTCGGTGTCAATGACCATGAACGGTGCTGTGTTGCCCATCATGGCATTCTATATTGTTTCGGGTCTTGAGCAAGGCGCACAACTCGAGCACATGGCAGGAACCATCCAGAACGACATCCTCAAGGAGTTCATGGTGCGCAACACCTATATTTATCCTCCCAAGTTCTCGATGCAGATTATCGCAAGCATCTTTGAGTACACCTCTAAATATATGCCCAAGTTCAACTCTATCTCAATCTCGGGCTATCACATGCAAGAGGCTGGTGCCACAGCCGACATTGAGCTTGCTTATACCCTCGCCGATGGTATGGATTACATCCGCACTGGCGTTAATGCAGGTCTTGATGTTGATGCATTTGCTCCACGTCTGTCGTTCTTCTGGGGTATTTCGATGAACTTCTTCACCGAGATTGCCAAGATGCGTGCAGGCCGACTCTTGTGGGCAAAGATTGTGAAGAGCTTTGGCGCCAAGAATCCTAAGTCAATGTCGCTGCGTACTCACAGCCAGACTTCAGGTTGGTCTCTTACTGCTCAAGATCCATTCAACAACGTGGGCCGCACTTGTATCGAAGCCATGGCAGCCGCACAAGGTCACACTCAGTCGCTTCACACCAACGCCCTCGACGAGGCTATTGCATTGCCCACCGACTTCTCGGCACGTATTGCACGCAACACTCAGATTTATATTCAGCAAGAGACCATGATCACCAAGGCCATCGACCCATGGGCAGGTTCCTACTATGTAGAACGCCTCACTCATGAGCTCGTGCACAAGGCATGGGAGCACATTCAGGAGATTGAGAAGCTGGGTGGTATGGCCAAAGCCATTGAGACTGGAGTGCCCAAGATGCGCATCGAGGAAGCAGCAGCCCGCACTCAAGCCCGAATCGACAGTGGAGCACAAACTATCGTAGGCATCAACAAGTATGCACTCGAGAAAGAGGCTCCTATCGATATCCTTGAAATTGACAACACCGAGGTTCGCAACGAACAAGTTGCACGTCTCGAAGAGTTGCGCAAGAATCGCGACGAAGCTAAGGTTCAGGCCGACCTCAAGGCCATCACCGAGTGCGTGCGCACTGGTGAGGGCAACCTGCTCGAGCTTGCTGTGGAGGCCGCCAAAGACCGCGCTTCGCTCGGCGAGATTAGTGATGCCTGCGAGGAAGTCGTGGGCCGTTATAAAGCAGTTGTTAAAACAATTTCAGGCGTGTATTCAGCAGAAGCTATTTCCGATCCCGACCTCAAGCGTGCACGTGAGCTCACTGCTCAGTTTGCCAAGAAAGAAGGTCGTCAACCTCGCATCATGATTGCCAAGATGGGACAGGACGGTCACGACCGTGGAGCAAAGGTGGTTGCCACAGGCTATGCCGACTGCGGTTTCGACGTCGATATGGGACCTTTGTTCCAAACTCCTGAGGAGAGTGCTCGTCAAGCAGTTGAGAACGATGTTAACGTGCTGGGAGTTTCTTCACTTGCAGCAGGTCACAAGACCCTTATCCCCGCCGTTATCGAGGAGCTCAAGAAACTTGGACGCGAGGACATTATTGTTACCGCTGGTGGCGTAATCCCAATGCAGGACTACGACTTCCTCTACAAGGCTGGTGTTGCTGCCATCTTTGGCCCCGGCACCTCGGTCATGAAGAGCGCCATCAAGGTGATGGAGATTCTCCTCGACGAGGAATAATCACCAGCTATCAAACCAGATCATCTAACCAGATCGGTCTTCAAGATTAATCTTGGCTCCGATTCAGGAAAATAAGACAAATCGCTCGGAAAACCCGGGCGATTTTCTTTTTTAAGCACTTTTGCTACATTATTTCAAAAAAAGTAGTAATTTTGCATCATGGAGAGATAATACTATTCATCAATTTGGGCATAGTATTTATCATTGAATAATAATCACTAAACTATAAATATCGAAATGAAAAAATTATTGTTTATGGCTGTAGCAGCCATCACTGCGCTAAGCGTTCAGGCACAGTCGTTTGAAGACTTCTTCTCAGCCCAGAAGTCAACCGAGAAAGTAACCATTGGTATTCGCGCTGGCCTCAACATCAACGGCATGAGAAACAACATTCACAACGATGATGTATCTAAAATCTTTGCCGACCAGCCCTACATTCTCGATGTGCACAAAAAGGCAGGACTGAACTTTGGCGTTAGCGTCGAGATTCCTGTGCTCAAGAGTTTATGGATAAACACTGGCGTGTATTACAGTGCATCGGGTGCGAAACTCACTTTCAGGCAAGATAACAGCAAGATTGTTGAAGGCACATATATCGACGATTATTCGGCCAACATCACCATGCACAACCTCAGAGTGCCTGTACAAGCGTCCTATCGATACAACTTCGCCAAGCACTATCAGCTACAAGTCAACCTGGGTCCATACTTTGCCTATGGCCTGGGAGGCAAGGCCTACATACGCAACGACGTGCAGAAAGAAAAAATAGGCGAGCTGGAGCTAACCGGAAACCCCGAGTTCACCTACATCACACCCATGGATGAGAACGGTGGCACTTGGATGCTCGACCAAAGCGATGCCGCAAGAGACGAAGTGCAAATTCTTGGCTTAGCAAACATTAATGACAAGAACAGTAACTACGTCAACCCATTTGATATGGGCATCTCTATAGGAGCAGGCATCACTTTTGACAAGAAGTACTATGCAGGATTCAACTATGACGGAGGCTTGGTTAACGTTAACGGCAAGCGCACAAGAGCACTCAACCACAATAGCGTCAAGAACCACACCTTCTCTATCAACGTGGGCTATAACTTCTAAGCCTGTTCACCATTTGCAGTAATCAGCTATGGATAGCCTTAAGTTTATCGCTATCATCCCTGCCCGATATGGCTCTACACGTTTTCCCGGCAAGCCTCTTGCAACACTTGCTGGGAAAACTGTGATTGAACGAGTCTATGAGCAGGTGTCAAAAGCTATTGACAATGTTATAGTAGCAACCGACGACAAGCGCATCTTCGACCACGTCACCAACTTTGGTGGCCGAGCTGTCATGACCGGTTCACAACACCGCAGCGGCACCGACCGTTGTTGGGAAGCCTACCAAATCAACGGTGGCAACGAGGACATTATTATTAATGTGCAAGGCGATGAACCATTCATTCACCCCGAGCAGATAGAAACTGTGATGCAATGTTTCAACCAAGAGACAACCGACATAGCTACTCTTGTAAAACCTTTCGACAAGAATGGAAAATACGAAGAGCTTGCTAACCCCAACTCGGTGAAAGTTGTTTTTGACTGCAACATGCATGCCATGTATTTCTCTCGATCGGTAATTCCTCACCTGAGAGGAGTCGATCATGCGCTTTGGCCAAGCCGCCATCAATATTTCACACACTTAGGCATGTATGCCTATCGTTCTTCGGCTCTGCGCGACATCACAATGATGCCACAGTCGTCGATTGAGACATGCGAATCGCTGGAGCAGCTCAGATGGCTCGAGAATGGCCTGAGAATAAAAATTGGCATTACCAGTCATTCATCAATTGGTATCGACACGCCTCAAGATCTTGAACGAGCCGAGTTATTTCTTTCAAGCAATCAATAAGCACTATGGCAATAGACCGCAGCATTCCACCACCCGTGAGCGACTTTCAAGACATCGGTCTTGAAGTGCCAGCTCCTGTGACGCTCTCCAACGGCATGAGAATGTGGATTGCCGGCAATGGCGAAGAAGAAATAAACAAGCTCAGCATTTTCATGACCGGTGGTGCATTCCATGAGTCATGCCCAGTGCAGGCTACCACTTGTTCGATGGCAGTATTCAATGGCAATAAAAACATGAAATATGAACAGATTGCCGAGGCTATCGACTTTTATGGTGCGTGGCGTGCTATGCAAGTATATGACAATTGCACAGCTTTCTCTTTATCGTCATTGAATGAAAATTTCGACAAGACTCTTCCCATCTTCATCGACTGCTTGAGGTTTCCTGTATTTCCCAACAATGAGTTTGAATTGAACAAACGACAATTGGAAGCCAACTGCGCCACTGTGAGAGAGAAAGTGAAATATCTTGCCAACAAAGAGATAATGCGCCTATATTACGGCGACAAGCATCCACTTGCCACCGACCCTACTCCCGAACTAATCGACGCTCTCACACAAGAAGACATCGACAGGTTTTATTCCACCTATTATAAAGCCCAAAACTGCAACTTGGTTTTGGCAGGACACATTACCGACAAGGAAATAACCGTCGTTGAAGATGTGTTCTCGCAATGGAAGTTCGACGGTCAACCAGCACCCATCTTAGAACCCAAGCCACAGCCTTCGAGCAAGATGCTACAGGTTGTAAACAAGAAAGATGCCGTGCAGGCTGCCATTGTGATGATCATAAAAACAGTGCCACGCCGACACCCCGACTATATCAAGCTACGAATCTTGATTACGGTTCTTGGCGGATACTTCGGCAGCCGACTGATGACAAACATCCGTGAAGAGAAAGGTTACACCTACGGCATCAATGCAAACCTGAGCGGCAGGGCTTTTGACGGTTACATAGGCATCTCCACCGAGTGCGACCCGATGCATGCATGGAATGTAATCGAAGAAACACGTAAGGAGATGGCAAGGCTTTGCGAAGAGCCGATTCCACAACAAGAGCTTGATACAGTGAAACGTCACATGCTCAGCGACCTCACCAAGACATTAGACTCTCCTTTCAACATAGCAAGTTACATCGGAAACATGTTCTGCTATGGCACTTATCCCAGCTATTTCAACGAGCAAGTGCAGGGAATTCTAAATGTCAATAACGGGGAACTTCTGGACATTGCACAGAAATACCTTGACGCCTCGAAGCTGCGCATAGTTATCGCCTGCGATAAAGACAAACTGCCGGCAAGAGGCTGAAAGATGTCACAAATAAAGACAAGTGCATAATCCATAGCTCTGTAAACAAATAAAAAGCTATGTGGAACAAGCCTTGTCTGCTAAGTTGTGAATAACTTTTTAGGCAAAAAAATCAAATAGTTCTTGCACAGAATAAAAAAATAACGTACCTTTGCAGTCGCAAAAGTGAAATGGCGGGATAGCTCAGATGGTTAGAGCGTCGGATTCATAACCCGGAGGTCCTGAGTTCAATTCTCAGTCCCGCTACTTTTCAAGAGACTCAAAGACTGTTTTGAGTCTCTTTTTTTAGATATCTTATGAACGGCAAGAAACGTCACATAGAACTTCTGGCCCCAGCCAAGAACGAAGAAGTGGGCATTGAGGCAATAAAGCATGGAGCCGATGCGGTATACATCGGTGCTACTTCTTTCGGTGCACGTGCTCAAGCGGGGAATGACATCGACTCGATAAAACGTCTTGTGGATTTTGCCCACCAGTATGATGCACGCATCTACTGCACTGTCAACACCATTATCTACAATCAAGAGTTGCACGATGTTGAACACATGGTCAAGGAGTTGTATAGAGCTGGAGTTGATGCTCTCATAGTACAAGACATGGCACTGCTGCGACTCGATTTGCCTCCCATTGCACTTCATGCCAGCACTCAATGTGACCTGCGCACTCCCGAGAAGGCCCAATTCCTTGAAAAGATGGGATTCTCACAACTGGTACTCGCCAGGGAGCTGTCTTTAAGCGAAATTAGTGATATTGCGAACAGGGTTAAAGTTCCACTTGAAGGTTTTTGCCATGGGGCACTGTGCGTGTGCTACAGCGGACGTTGCCAGATTAGCCAGGTCTTGAAACACCGCAGCGCCAACCGTGGTGAGTGTGCACAGTTCTGCCGTCTGAGCTATGACCTCGAAGACAGTGAAGGCAACAAGCTGATAAAGTCAAAACACCTACTCTCTTTGCGTGACTTCAATGCCAATGACCGGTTGGAGAAAATGATTGATGCAGGTATTTCTTCTTTTAAAATCGAGGGCCGTCTCAAGGATGTTGATTATGTAAAAAACGTTGTGGCTTATTACCGCCAGGCACTTGACCGCATCATTGCTTCAAACAACAATCTTGAACGAAGTTCATGTGGTTCCTCTTCATTCACTTTCACCCCTTCTTTGGCCAAAAGTTTCAATCGCTCGTTCACTCATTATTTTCTTGACGGCCGCCATCCCGGCAACGGCACACAGATGGCGTCACTCAACACCCCCAAGACGCAGGGAGAGTATTTAGGCAAAATAGCCTCAGCAAGAGGCAACATAATTACGCTCGACTCGCAAGTAACAGTAGTAAACGGCGACGGACTTAGCTTTCTTGACAGCAACGGCAACTATGATGGCGTTCGCGTCAACCGTGTTGAGGGAAACAGACTGTTTTTGAAAGAAAAATGCCAGGCTAATGTTGGCGACAAGGTTTACAAGACCTTCGACAAAGCATTCAACGACATTCTCGCCAAGCCAAGTGCCAAAAGGAGTATCGACGTCGACTTCAGCCTTTGGGTGGCCGACAAGAGACTGTGCCTCAAAGCAATCGACCAACGAGGATGCTCAGCGACTCATTCAATGACGCTTGACAAAGAGCCAGAAGCATCAATCCAGTCTCAGGCAGAACGTCAACGGCAAGTACTGTCAAAATTAGGTGACACTATATATAAATTGAGAAACTGTGATGTGGCCGGCAACCTCTTCATTCCCGCATCTACACTCACTCAGCTCAGGCGAGAGACCATTGCATTGCTCGATTTGTCACATCACTATGCCTTTCAACGTGACTTGCGCAAAACAGAGGACAAGAGTGCACCATTCCCCTATCAATCGCTTTCCAGTGCCGACAATGTCGCAAACCGCATATCTGAGCAATTCTACAAAGAGCATGGAGCTACACACATCGAGCCGGCAATCGAGTGCAGTGAGAAGAGTAATTACAAAGAACCTGTTATGCACACTCGCTACTGCTTGCGACGCGAACTGGGAGCATGCCTGAAAGACAACGCCAATAGTCACAGGCTGCCCACTCCCCTATTCTTGCGAAACGGCAAGACACTGCTACAGGTTGATTGCGACTGCAAGCAATGCGAGATGAAAATAACAATAGTAAAAAAATAAGTGCTTAGTAGGTTATCTACAAGTCAAAAAGAGGATGCGCCCGCTGTGGAGCGCATCCTCTTTATAAATGTGATTTCTCTGTCTTGCTGATTACTCGCCAAGGAGTTGCTTTGCCATGTTCTGGGCGGCGCGGCGGCCATCGCCCATAGCAAGGATTACTGTGGCACCGCCACGCACGATGTCGCCACCGGCGTAGAGGTCGCCAATGTTGGACTGCATAGTCTCCTCGTTGACAACGATAGTGTTGCGGCGGCTCACGTCGAGGCCCTCGATTGAGCGAGGCACGAGCTGGTTGGGCGAAACGCCCACAGCCACGATAACGATGTCGACAGGAATCTCCTCGATGGCTCCATCAACGGGCACTGGCTTGCGGCGTCCGCTGGCGTCGGGCTCGCCAAGCTCCATGCGCTGCACGCGCATAGCTTTAACATGTCCCTTCTCGTCGCCAATGTACTCGATGGGGTTGTGCAGAGTCATGAACTCTACGCCCTCTTC
>CAMVKS010000078.1 GCA_947167995.1 uncultured Prevotellaceae bacterium | reverse complement strand
TATTCCCGCATCGAGAAATATGAGGAGATAAGCGACCAGATGGAGATAGACATTGCCAACTACCTGCATGAGGTGAGTGATGCCCACCTCAGCGACGAGACCAAGGCCAAGATGCGTGCCATGCTGCGTGAGATAGCCGAGATAGAGAGCATTGGCGACAGTTGTTACAAGATTGCACGCATCATCAACCGTTACAACAGCAGCAAGGAAAAATTCATTGACTATCAGGTCAAGAACATCAAGACCATGATGGCGCTTGTAGACAAAGCCCTTACCGAGATGAACCACACGCTGGTGAGCTACAGGGAGCAGAACGACATCAACCGCTCTTTCAACCTTGAGAATGAGATTGACAACTATCGCGACAAGATCAAAACCGAGAATCTCAACGATGTCAACGACCAGAAGTACAGCTACTCCATCGGAACGATGTACAGCGACTTCTTCGACGAGTGCGAGACCGTGGGCGACTATGTGCTCAACGTGGTTGAGGCACGCATGGGAGTCAAGAAGAAAGACTGATGATTAAAGCAAAAGTAAACCTAATACCGGCAATGAAAACAGATTGCCGATATTAGGTTTTTTCTTTTTTGGGCGTTTATTTGGAAAGGTCAAGATTTATGACGTAATTTGCATTCTAAAGATTTAATCCAGACTAACTATTCACTTTAAATTTTTAAGACAAAAAATGAAAGATTTAAAAGGCACAAAAACAGAGAAAAACCTGATGGAGGCTTTTGCCGGGGAGTCGATGGCTCGCAACAAGTATGACTACTTTGCCAGCAAGGCCAAGAAGGATGGTTATGTGCAGATTGCGGCTATCTTTGAAGAGACTGCCAAGAACGAGAAAGAGCATGCCAAGATGTGGTTCAAGTATCTTGAGGGCGGCGCTATAAAGGCCACCACCGAGAACCTCGCAGCCGCAGCTGCCGGCGAGAACTTTGAATGGACCGACATGTATGAGCGCATGGCACGTGAGGCCGAAGAGGAAGGTTTCACCGAGATTGCCGAGCGCATGCGTGGCGTGGCAGCCATCGAGAAAGAGCACGAGGAGCGCTACCGCAAGCTCTTGAAAAACATTGAGGATGAAGTGGTGTTCTCACGCGACGGCGACGTGATTTGGCACTGCAGTAACTGCGGCCACATCGTAGTGGGCAAGAAGGCTCCCGATGTGTGCCCCGTGTGCAACCATCCCCAGTCCTACTTCCAAATCAAGGCCGAGAATTATTAATCTCTATCTCGTTCCTTGGAACTGAAAAATGGGACTCTTGCCTGTGCACAGGTGAGAGTCCCATTGATTTGTTTACCGATATTGAATTTCAAGCCTCTTCTTGATTCTTGCCGGCTTTCTTGTTATCATCGTTGTCGTCATCGTCGTCGTAGGAGCCATATTGCTCGTTCTCGCGTTGCTCACGCAGTTGTTCTTTCTTTCTCAATGAGAAATAGAGCAACACAATGATTATCAGGCCCACTCCTATGATGCCAAAGTAATAGAGATATTCTCCACGCTCAAGTCGGTCGCGACCCAACCATGCCATCACCGCCAGGTAGGCAAGCATGATAAGGGGAAACACCACCGAACGTTTAATCTTGATTTTCTTGCTCATTGTCTTCGTTGATTATATATGGTGATAGATTAGGGTCGAAAAGTCCGTCTTTCAAGTGGTTGTAAATCTTGAGGCATGCCCACGCATCGACAGCGCCGTAGTTTTGCTGGGCAGCAGTGAGCTCGGGGGCTTCCCAGTTGGAGAGTTGCTGCCCTTTGGCTATTTTCTCGCCAAACAGGATGGCATAAATTTTCTGCAAGCTGATGTCGGTGATGCAGAATTTCCCCACTATATCTTGCAGGTCGATAAACCCTGCTGGATGATTGCAGTTGGCAAACTTGCTCATTATCTTGAAGTCGTCGTGCAGCGAGAGCCCCACCTTGGTGATGCCGGGATTGGAGAGAAAGTCGTTGAGTGCCTCGGGAATCCCTATCTTGCATGTCCTGAACAGGAAGCACTCATCGAGGGTGGAAATTTGGATTAAAGCTGTCTTGTGAACCACTCCCTTGCGGAACGAGGGCCTCGTTTCGGTGTCAAAACCCACAGTGGAACAAGCCGATAGCACCCTGACGGCTTCTTTGACATGATAAATGGAGTCGATGATGTGAATGTCGCCAGGAAACATCACTTGCGGCATTTGCTGGATGTCTTTTTTCTCAATGGATATTTTCAATTTATATCTCCTTGAAGTGGTAATTGCCTGTAAATGTGAATAAATCTAAGCTTAACACCATTTTGGGTAGTGCAAATATACTAAATTAATTTGTTATTGCAACAATGTTCCATGATTTTAACAATTAGTTTGATAAAAAAGTGATTACCTGTAAGGTTTCTGGGAGATATAGAATAAAATAATAATAACCGGCAATCATTTATAGTTATGAACTACTTAGATAACAATATGGTAGAGGGCAACAACATCATTAGCAACATTGTTGTAATGTTCAGTGATTTGAACGACGATATCAAGAAGATAATGTTGAATATAGTAACCTACTTCTCGGCTCCTCCCGCTTTGCAAGTGGCATGAGCCGAGAAATTGAGCTTTGCACCAAGTTTCTTCCTGAGAAAAATGGTGGTTAAGGCTTGAGGTCGTCGACAATCGGGATTGGGGTCTTGTTGCGTGAATGCAAGTCTTTGTAGGTTGTGGCTATAACATTCATGTCTATCACGATATCGCGGTTCACTACCTGCGGGGTGGTGGCGCGGCTGTGTGAGAATAGCCAGTCGTAGGCCTGCTTGAGGTAGCAGATACGAGCAAGACGTCCATGGTTGGCTCCTGGCAGCCAGTCGTAGCGTAACAAGTGGTCGTTGCCTGCGGCGTGTAATGCCTCTACCACCTTTTTTGATTCGCTGATGTTTATTGCTCGGTCGGCAGTGCCATGCAGTATCCAGAAAGGTAACTGTCCCATGCCCTGCATGTCCTTAAGCGTAGTGCCTCCACACAATGCTATGGCAGCGGCAATCTTCTGGGGGTAGGTGCCCACAAAGTCCATCGTTCCATAGCCTCCCAGGCTCATTCCTATCACATACACGCTGTCGGGACAGGCGCGGTAGTTCTCCAGCACCCAGTCGAGGATGTTGTTCAGTCGCTCGGGTTTCCAGCTGCCGCCGGGGTTTTGTGGAGCGATTACCATAGCGTTGATTTCACGTCCCATCGAGATTGCCTCGAGGGTGTAGTATTTATCGGTGTGTCTGAGCCCATTGCCCACCAGTCCACGCCCGTGGAGGTAGATTATCACCGGGAATTTGTCGTTGGTGCGTTCAAAATATTGCTGTGGGGCATAGAGCCAGAAGTCATAGCCGTTAGTCACTTTGCCTTTCATGGCGGCAACTTTGCCTATCTGAGCATTAGCGTTTAGACCTGCGGCGATAGTTATCAAAATCAGTACAATAATTTTTTTCATTTAATTCTCTCTGTAATTATTTCTTCTTGATGTTGTGTGAAATTATTTCTTCTTGAGCTGTATCAACTGTGCGTTGCGTTGCAATCCGGCGAGCTTGGCACGCTTGACGGCACTGTGTGAGAACACACTGCTGAACTGCTCTTGAGTCATTGATAGAATGTCATCGAGGGAGAGCGTCAACAGTTCAGGTTTGGGTTGGAACTCGGGAGTGATGTTGCCCGCGGCTTCGCGGTTGTGAGGGCAGCACTTTTGGCACTCATCGCAGCCGTACACATGGTTGCCTATCACCTCGCTCACCCAGCTGGGCAAGTCGCCCTTGTGCTCAATGGTCAGGCACGAGAGGCAACGGCGGGCATCGACGGTCTCTCCACAGAACAAAGCGCCGCTGGGGCATGCCTTCTCGCAAGCACCGCATTGCAGGCAGTGGTCAAGGCAAGGTTGGTCGGGCTCTAATCCGAGAGTGGTGAGCAATACACCCAGGAAATAATAAGAACCCTTACCTGGAATGATGAGCTGGTTGTTCCACCCCAAGAAGCCCACTCCAGCCTGTTGCGCCCAGTATCGTTCACGCAAGGGTGCCGAGTCGACGCATGCTCTTGACCGAGCACCAGTCTCTTGCTCAATGGCCTCGCCCAATTTCCACAACCGCTGTTTCATCACCTCATGGTAGTCGCGTCCATAGGCATAGTAGGCAAACTGTGGTGCATCGTCGGGTTGGAACACTTGTGGATAGTAGTTCATCGCCGTTACAATAACGCTTTTTGCACCTTCAAGCAGCAGCTCGGGATTCTCACGCACCTGCTGGTGGTTTTGCGCCCATGCCATGCATCCGTTCTTGCCGCTGTCAAGCCACCGGGCATAGCGCCCGGCCGCCTCGTCGTCAACGCGGTTGGCCCGTGCAATGCCGCAAGCATCAAATCCCAGCTCGCGCGCCACCTGCTTTATGCGCTTGCTATCCATAGTGTGTAGTGTCTCTCTCTTATGTGGATTTAGGCCCTATCGTGTCGAACTCATAGCCTTTCTCCTGTAGCCACTCGATGGCTCGCGGCAGTGTCCATTTCATGTTGCGCTCGGCCTTGAGCGAGTCGTGGAACACGATGATGGAACCGTTGCGCGCATAGCGCTTGACGTTGGCAAGCACCTGCTCTGGCTTGAGCTTCTTGCTATAGTCTCGTGTCACAAGGTCATACATGATGATCGTGAACCTGCCACGCAGCACCTTGCTCTGAGCCCATCTCAACAGTCCATGAGGGGGTCTGAAAAGTGGCGACTGAATAATCTCGTGGGCTTTGAACACGTTGTGCAGATAGGCACGGGTCGAGGTGTGTGCCCCCTGCACGTGGTTCATGGTGTGATTGCCCACCCTGTGACCTCGGCGTTTCACTTCCTCGAATAGCTCAGGGTTGCGCGCCACATTGTCACCTACCATGAAGAAGGTGGCTTTGATGCCATAATGGTCGAGGGTGTCGAGCACCCACGGCGTGACCTCAGGAATGGGGCCGTCGTCAAAGGTTAGGTATACTGTCTTCTGCCGTTTCTGAATCCTCCATATTGTCTCGGGGAACAACATGCGGTAAAGCAGTGGCGGTCGTTCTATGAGCATAATTATTGTGTTCTCGTTCTCTACAAAAACACCACCATGAGTTTACTTGTGTGACACTCGCTGGTGGTGTTTAAGTTATGAGAAAATGATTTTTTATAGGCCTTCAGTTTCTTCTTCCAGGCTGAATGGCTTCTCGGGCTCGGTGGCAGCGGCCTCGGCGGCTGCTTGAGCTGCTGCCTCCTGCTTCATCTGTTCCCTCAAAATGTTCTCGCGCTCTTCAAGCGACATGGTGAGTGCGCTCAGCATGGTTGAAGATATCTTCACTCCTCCCACACTCACATTCTTGAACTTGTTGACGAGGGCATCATATCCGTCTTTGTTCACTGAGCGATAGGTGTCGAAGAGGTAAGGAATGATTTGCTGAATGATAGATAGGTCATAGCCCGACATGCTGTCTTCGAGGCCTCGCTCTTGAAGCATCTCGTAGTAGATGGCATACTTGGCATATCTCATCAGCTCGCTCTCGATAATCTTGGCCGCCTTGTTAAGAGCGCTGCTTCTCTTACCATTCGTTCCTATGCTCCTATAGCATTGAGCAATGTAGAAGCCCATTCCTGATTGATAAGGACACACGCTGGATGGCAATTTCTCGCACATCAGGTCGAGAATGGCTTCCGATTTCTTGTAGCGCTCGGCTGAGCGAACGGTGTCGCCGGCAAGTGTTGCCGAGTCACCTTCGGCGCACAGGGCGTCGGCAAGAGAGTAGATTGCGCTTCGTGTGGTGGTGACCATGCGGGTGACAGTCTCGTCAAGATAGATGCTGCCCGGTTTGGCCTTGTCAAGACCGCCCCATTTGAACTTCTTGGTCACGATGTCATACATCTTGTCGGTGTTGCACATCTTGTCCTGGCTGTCTTTGTTCTTGGGACTAAGCACGGGTGTGATCTGATAGGCCATACCTGTGTTGAGCATGTAGGGTGTGAAGCCCATGAAGTAGCTCTCGGGAATGGTGGTGGCAAAGTAAACTGGACGCTTCCATCCCTGGGCGATACTGCTTGAAATGAGGTCTAAAATCATGGTCTGACTCGCACTCAAGCCACCGCCCAATCCTGAGATGTCTATCGTCATGGTGTCTTGGGCCATCGCTCTCATCGAACTTGGTATCACGCCTGCCTTGACAGCGGCATCGGCATTTGTGGGTATGACAATCTTGGTGCTGGGGAATGCTGGCTCTTTATAGGAATTGTTCCTATAGGTCTCATCGTCATAGAACGCCTTGAAGAAATCATCGGCATTCATTGGGGAGCCGGCACTTAAAATATATCCATACTGTCGCTTGTCGTAGGCATAGGTCAACGCAGTGGCATGCATTGGCAGTGGCTTGCTCTCGTAAGCGGCACGCTGCATCTGAGCGATATACCAGTCGGTCGACAGGTAACTCAGGTTCACGGCACGCACATCGGTGCGCACGCCCTCAACCTCTTGCAGGTACCACAATGGGAAGGTGTCGTTGTCACCGTTGCAGAAGATGATGGCATCCTTGTCAACACTCTGCAGGTAGTTCTCGCCGAAGTCACGCGCGCAGTAGCGTCCCGAGCGGTCGTGGTCGTCCCACGTCTGGCTCACCATCTGCAGTGGCACGGCAACGCCAATCAAGGCCACAAGGCAGGCAATGGCGAGGTTGGCACCCTTGTTCACAGTAACTGGCTGTGTGGCAAGTGCTGGCTGTGTGGCCTCGCTGTCTTGGTTTTCATCGGCCTTTTTCTTGTCGCCCAGGTAGTGCATGGCAATGCTCCACAAGGCCGCGATGCCCATTCCTATCCAGATTGCGTAGGCATAGAACGATCCGGCATAGGCGTAGTCACGTTCACGTGGCTGACTGGGTGTTTGGTTCAGATACATCACAATGGCGATACCGGTCATGAAGAACAAGAAGAATACCACCCAGAATTGCTCGATGCCTTTCTTTCCTGAGAATGCCTGCCACAGCATGCCGATGATGCCAAGCAGCAATGGCAGCATGTAGAACTTGTTGTGTCCCTTGTTGCCTGCGCCATAATCGTCGGGCAGGAATTGCTGGTCGCCCAGGCGAGGATTGTCGATGAACGACAGGCCGCTAATCCAGTTGCCACGAGTGATGTCGCCAGGACCATTGCTCTGGATGTCGTTCTGGCGTCCGGCAAAGTTCCACATGAAGTAACGCCAGTACATGTAGTTGAGCTGGTAGCTGAAGAAGAACGACATGTTCTCTACAAAGGTGGGCTTATTTACTGTAGTCGTTTGTCCTGTTTCATAGATAGTTGCATCAACGGGTTCACCTATTTCTTCTTTTCCAAGAAGGCTTGCATAGTCTTGTGCATGGGCCGAGCTGTGGATGCGTGGGAACAGCATTTCGGTCTCGGGTGCATAGATGGGGTCTTCTTGTGGTCCCAAGTCGATGTACTCGTTGGGTTGATCTTTCTCGGTCTTGACCACGCGAGTGTATTTGTGTGGCCCTTCGCTGGTTGCCACTCTGCCATCCTCGGTGCGCATCACGGGTGAGTTCAATGTGTTGCCATAGATCAGGGGCGACTTGCCATACTGGTCGCGGCTCAGATAGCCTGTGAGGGCGAAGGGGCTGTTGGGAGAGTTCTCGTCGAGAGGAAGATTGGCACTACTGCGGATGAGCACCAGGGCATAGCTCGAGAAACCGATGAAAATCATCATCATGCACAGGATGATGTTGCTGTATACACGGCGGGAGAATTTCTTGGCAAAGCCAAACAGATATACCGCAAGAGCGATAATCAGAAGGATGGGGAACCACAGAGTGTTGGTAAGCATGAGCATGCCTGAGAGGACAATGCTCACAAATACCGATAACTTCTTCATTGTCTCGCTCTTGTCGCGATGAAGCTCCCACAGTGACCATGCCATCACTGCGAGCAGCAGCAGTGCATAGCACAGCACACCGCTGTTGTAGCTCATGTGGAGACTGTTGACAAAGAATCGCTCGAAGTAGCCTGCCATCTCGATGAAGCCGGGCTCCAGTCCGTAGAGGATGAGTACAATTACTACAAATGAGATGAGCAGTGTCAGGAGCGAGCCCTTGGCGGTGCTTTCCTTGGTGTTGCGGTAGTAGAATATCAATGCGATTGCGGGAATTGCCAGCAAGTTCAGCAGGTGAACACCCAGCGAAACGCCAAAGATGTAGGCTATCAATATCAAGTAGCGGTCGCTGTTGGGGTTAGATGCACGGTTCTCCCACTTGAGGATGAGCCAGAACACCAATGCCGTGCAGAACGACGAGAAGGCATACACCTCGGCCTCCACAGCCGAGAACCAGAACGTGTCGCTCCAGGCATAGGCTAAGGCACCGCACACACCGCTGCCCATGATTACCAGGTATTGTGAAAGAGACACTTCGTCATCGTCGCGCTTCACCACCAGTTTCTTTACCAGGTGGGTAATGGTCCAGAACAGCAGCAGGATGGTTGCCGCACTCAGGATTGCCGACATGGCGTTCACGCACTTGGCTACCGCCATCACGTCGCCTCCTGCAAAGCGGGAAGCAAAGTTCGCCGCCAGGATGAACATGGGGTTGCCGGGTGGGTGGCCTATTTCAAGTTTGTAACCTTGTGAGATAAATTCTGGGCAGTCCCAGAAACTCGCTGTGGGCTCGATGGTGAGCATGTAGGTGACGGTAGCCACAAGGAACACCAGCCAGCCCAGAGTGTTGTTGATAATGTTATACTTCTTCATCTTGAAAGTTTAGATGGATTATTACTCTCGCTATATAATATTCTTAAAAAACCTACAAAGATAAGTATAAAAATCTAATCGACGCATCTATTTGCTATACACTTAATTAAAATTAACGTTGAATCGTCGTTTGCCTCAGTCGCCTTACGCATGATTTTTAATTCCAGCGTGGCCACGCGGCATGGGCACAAAACACTCGATGGGCGCGCTGCGCGCTTAAAGATTGCCCCGGGCAACTATGGAATTTTAAATCAAATTTTAAATAAATTTTAAGCGAAGCGCCCATCCCGCATAAAGGGCACCATCATGAGGCCGCACTTTCGGTGTCAATAATCATTTAAAATGGGCGATGATTCGCTATAGAAATCATCGCCCATTGTGAGTAGTTGGGAAAATTTAAATTATCCGCAGTGGAAGTAAGTGTCAACCAGCTTCTTGATAGCCTTGTGGCTGCTGCTGATGTCGGCACGCAGGGTGGTGTCGTTATAGGCACGCAGCTGAGCGATGATACCGTCGATCATGGCTGGGCTGAACACTCCGTGCTCCTCATAGACGGCGCGCTGCTTCTCAAGGCAGTCGGCACTTGCCACGCAGCTGTCGGGGAGTTGAGCGAGGTCTTTGAGGCGGTCCTCATTCTCCTTGTCGTGGATGTTGACGTTGACATAGGTCTTCTCGGCAACTTCCAGAGCGTTCTCCATCTCAAAGCCGTGGCGGCAGGCTACGCACAGACCAGCGAGCAGCTGATAGAGGTCGGCGCTGCCGTCGGGCGAGCGCATCTCCACAGTCTGCTTGATGCTGGTGTCGCGCTTGCTGTCGGTCTCCTGTGGATTGGCAAGGTGGCACATGTCGGCATCGGCATTCCATCCCAGTGGCACGCGCACGAGCACCGAGCGGTTGCGGTCGCCCCAGCACACGTTGGTGGGAGCTTCCTGATGTGGAACCAGACGGAAGTAGCTGGTTGGGTTCTTGTTGCCAAAGGCAGTGATACTTGGTGCCAAGTCCATCATGCCGGCAATAGCCTTGCGAGCCACCTCGCTGAGCACGCCACCGTCGAGCATCTGGTTCTTGCCGTCCTTCATCATGCGCATGTGGATGTGCAGACCCGAACCGGCCTTTCCAACAGTGATTTTAGGAGCGAAGGTAACGTCGAGACCCAGCTGATAGGCAAGATTGCGGATTACCCACTTGGCGAGCATCAACTGGTCGGCAGCCTCCTCGGCGGGAACTGGAAGGAACTCAATCTCGTTCTGCTCATAGAGCTTGCCGTCTTGAGTGAAGTTACCCACCTCGCTGTGGCCATATTTGATTTGACCACCGGTCTGTGCTATGTACTTCATGCACAGCTGGCGGAAGTCGTTGTTCTTGGCATAGGGAGCACTCTCGTGATATCCGCGCTGGTCGATGGCGGGGAATGCCTCGTC
>CAMVKS010000077.1 GCA_947167995.1 uncultured Prevotellaceae bacterium | reverse complement strand
GCAAGCCCGCCTCGAAGTACACCTTCAAGATGGACTACTACTGGATGATGGGCGACAACCGCGACTGCTCGTCCGACTCACGATTCTGGGGTTTTGTTCCCGAGGACCACATCGTGGGAACACCCATGTTCATTATCATTTCATTTGACAAGGACCGTGGCTGGTTCAACGGCAAGATTCGCTGGAACCGCATCTTCGGAAACTCCAATCCCGACAAGGAGACTTTTAAAAACTTTAAATAATAACACTTCCACCACTCCTCCCCCTCGATGTTGATAGGAAGCATGACGGCTGGCGATGTGCGCTGCTATGCCGCGATGGTCAAGGCTGGCAAGATGGTGATTGACGCCACCGAGCGGCAATTGCCACTCCGTCACAGCCATCACCGATATGTGATTGATGCACCCAATGGCGCGGTAAAGCTCACCGTACCTCTCGAGGGCAGCACCAACGCCATGCCCGTGATGATGAAAGACGTGCTAATCAGCGAGCACGGCAACTGGCGCCATCTGCACTGGGGAGCTTTGTTCTCGTCCTATGGCAAAAGCCCGTTTTTCGACTTCGTGGCCGATGATTTGCACCGCATCATAGCACAGGGCAATCAGCGTCACCTGTTAGAGCTGAACATGCAGCTCCACCAGCTCATTGTCGAATTTATGGACCTGCCCATAGTAACCTCGGTAGCTACTACTCAGGACGAGGTAGAGATGGCGTTGGACAACGGCGCTTGCGACATGCGTGGCAAGATGGGAGGAAAACGAGGCGACCGCCTGCCAATTGTCAATGTGCCTTATTATCAAATGTGGTCGCAACGTCATGGCGGCTTCAACGCAGGTCTGAGCATCCTTGACCTGCTCATGAACGAGGGACGCGAGGGAGTGTTCACCCTCATGAAAATGGCTAAGAATCTCAACTTGGACAACACACAAATATAACGTAGTCCAAGACGAGGTGAGCGACTACATGTCACAAGAATGACTATGTTTAAAATATTCTATCCTCACTGCTACGTTGAAGACGTGTTCTCAATCGACTACGAGAAGCTCATGACCATGGGCTTCAAGGCGTTGATACTCGACATCGACAACACACTGGTGCCTCATGGCGGCGACTCTACAACAGCCATCGACGGCCTGTTCAACCGCCTCCATGCGATGGGATGGAAGACACTACTGCTGAGCAACAACAACCGTAAACGCATTGAGCGTTTCATGACAAATTTCAACACCCTCTACATCGAGGAGGCAGGAAAACCAAACCCCGCCTGCTATCACCGCGCCGTGAAGATGCTTGGAGTAGAGCCAAACGAAGCGTTGGTGATAGGCGACCAGGTGTTTACCGACATCTTTGGAGCCAACCGCGCAGGCCTTGCGAGCATTTTAGTCAAGTATATAGGCTATTATAAGAAAGAGAAGAAAGGCATCAGGCGCAATCTTGAGAAGGTGGTATTGTGGTTCTACCGTCACCACAAGCCAGTGCTGGACGCATCTATTAACACTGCTATCAATAATTCTGATAACCATGAGTAAGAAGCGGAAACTATTTTGTGAAATAAGCCCCACAACCTATGCTATCGCACTGCAGAAGCAAATTATCACACGCCACCTAAAGAACTTTGTAGGTAAAGAACATTTTGCCAAGCATCTCATTGAAGAAAAATTGCCAGTGGTGGTTCACAGCAACAGCAACAACATGATAAAACGCGGCCCGGGCATTGACCCGCAGCTTCAGCTCAACAAGGCCCACAACATCAGGCTCGCATGCAGCCACATCAATGGAGTGATTATAAACCCAGGCGAGACTTTCTCTTTCTGGAACCTTGTGGGAAAAACATCTAAGCGAAACAGCTTTGCCGAGGGCAGGGTGATTGTTAACGGAAACCTCGTGGCTGGAGTAGGTGGTGGACTTTGTAATCTCGCCAACACTATCAACCTGCTTGTGATGCACAGCCCCATGACCATCACCGAGCTGCATCACCACAGCGACGCTCTCGCACCCGATCCCGGCGGCGTGCGTGTGCCTTACAGCGCTGGCACGTCGGTCAACTATAACTTTGTCGATTACCGATTCAGGAATGACACCCAGCAGCCCGTTCAGCTATGCGCATGGTGTGAAGGCGATGACCTGATGGCCGAATTGCGCACAACCCAGGAATTCCCCACCACCTATCGTCTTGTTGAGGAAGGGCACCACTTCAAGAAAGAAGCTAACGGGCATTACTACCGTGTATCGAAGATTTATCGCGACACCCTCGACCGTTCAACAGGCAAGCTCATTGAGCGAAAGTTGCAGTGGGATAATCACTCGAGAGTGATGTTTGACCCTGCGCTTATTCCCGAAAATCAAATCATCGAAAAATGACGATTTAAAAATTACCTTACAATTGAATATAAACGACCAATAATCTTTATTTTACGACCTAATAACGTGCTAAAAGCGCCTTATTTCTTAAAAAATCTTAAACAGAAGCAAAGTTTTCAGCTTTAGAATTGCTGTATTACCCAAATTGATTACCTTTGCACCGTGTTTTTCATGGTATTAGATTTAAGGTTAATTAAGATTGGTTGTCGGGAGACAATCAATTTTTTTTTTATACCTATACCATCCACTTACACACAATGATTTAAATATCTTCAATAATCATTCTAAAAAATGACCGAAAAGGGACGGTTCTTTTTCGGTCATTTTTTTTAAAAAACTTCTTGTCGATACACTCTTGCCTGACCGTTCTTAATTGGCATGTTTTTTGCAAAATAGTGAAATGAAAAGCTATTTTTAAATATATTTTTTTGCGATTATGTAGTTTTTTATTACTTTTACGCATCTAATTGTTAGAGCTTGGATTTCAACAATCTTTAAAAATACAGTGTTATGATAGAGTATTTTCAAAACAATTTGTGGCAACTGTGGACACTCATAGGAGTTATTTGCCTTATTCTTGAACTAACATCAGGAGATTTCTTCATCATGTGCTTCTCGATAGGAGCCTTCATTACAGCTATTGCAGCTGCATTTGTACCCAGTTTCACGGTGCAAGTGATAGCTTTTGCTGTGGCATCGCTGTTGTGCCTGCTCTTTGTGCGACCTGTGGCACTCAAGTATTTCCACCGCAAAGATCCCGACCGCCAGAGCAACGTCGACGCCATGGTGGGCAGGAAGGGCGTTGTCACCGACGATATTCCCGAGAAGGGCCATGGCCGTGTGAAAATCGACGGCGACTCGTGGAAGGCCTGCGCCATTGATGGTATCGCAATAGAGAAAGGCACCAAGGTGGAGGTTACAGCCATCGACAGTATTATTATCACAGTCAAGCCCTGCGAATAAAAAACTGCTAATTATTAATCCATTAAAATTATTTATATTATGCCAGAAATCAACACCCCATTAATCATTCTTATCACCCTCGTGGTGCTGGTGCTCATTTTCATCAAGATGAGCCTCGTGATCATCTCGCAGAGCGAAACCAAAATCATTGAGCGACTGGGAAAATATCATGCCACGCTCAAGCCAGGTATTAACGTTATTATCCCGTTCATCGACAGGCCCAAGAACATCATCTCGCTGGCCAACGGACGATATGTCTACACCCCAAAGATTGACCTGCGCGAACAAGTCTATGACTTCGACAAGCAGAACGTTATCACCAAGGATAACATCCAGATGCAAATCAACGCGCTGCTCTATTTCCAAATCATGGATCCTTTCAAGGCAGTGTATGAAATCAGCAATCTGCCTAACGCTATCGAGAAACTCACGCAGACAACCCTGCGTAACATCATCGGTGAGCTCGAACTTGACCAGACTCTCACCTCGCGCGACACCATCAACACTAAGCTGCGCGCCGTGCTCGACGATGCCACCGACAAGTGGGGCGTGAAGGTTAACCGCGTGGAGCTGCAAGACATCACACCTCCCGCAAGTGTGCTGCAAGCCATGGAGAAGCAAATGCAGGCCGAGCGCAACAAGCGCGCCACCATCCTCACCAGCGAGGGCGACAAGGCTGCCGTAATCCTGCAGTCAGAAGGTGAGAAAACCTCGACCATCAACCGTGCCGAGGCCGAGAAGCAGAAAGCTATTCTCGCTGCCGAAGGTGAGGCTCAGGCACGCATCCGCCGCGCCGAGGCCGAGGCTATCGCCATCGAAAAGGTGACCGAGGCTGTGGGCAAGAGCACCAATCCTGCCAACTATCTGCTTGCCAAGAACTACATCGAGACCTTGCAGACCATCGCCGGCGGTCCCGCCACCAAGACCGTCTACCTCCCCTACGAGGCAAGCAACCTCATGGGCAGCATAGGCGGCATCAAGGACATGTTCAAAGCTGGAGAATAATCAAAAATTACACACAACAAAGCAAAAATGCTCCGACCACCATCGGAGCATTTTTTTACTTTCATCATTCCGTCACCCAAAAGGTTTAAACAAAGCTGAGCTTTTTTTTACATTACTTTAGCTTATCAGCCATTTCTTTTCGCTGAGCTGACGCAAGTTTAATAGCCCAATTCCCTTAAAGCCTCCTTTGCGTTCTCATCGCCTTGTGCTGCCGCTTTGCGGTACCAGTACACCGCCTGGCTGGAGTCTTGGTTCACTCCTCTACCATTCTCATAACAAACGCCTAAATTATATTGAGCATCTGCATCTCCCTGCTCGGCCGCTCTGCGGTACCAGTACACCGCCTGGCTGTAGTCTTGGTTCACTCCTTCACCATTGTAATAACTATTGCCTAAATTATATTGAGCCTCTGCAATTCCCTGCTCAGCAGCTTTGCGGTACCAGTACACTGCCTGGATGTAGTCTTGGTTCACTCCTTTGCCTTCGTCATACCTAACGCCTAAATTATATTGAGCCAGAGCATTTCCCTGCTCAGCAGCTTTGCGGTACCAGTACACTGCCTGGATGTAGTCTTGGTTCACTCCTCTACCATTCTCATAACAAATGCCTAAATTATTTTGAGCATCTGCATATCCCTGCTCAGCAGCTTTGCGGTACCAGTACACTGCCTGTATGTAGTCTTGGTTTACTCCTCTACCAATGTCATAACAAAAGCCTAATTTATTTTGAGCATCTGCATATCCCTGCTCAGCAGCTTTGCGCCACCAGTACACCGCCTGGCTGTAGTCTTGGTTCACTCCTCTACCATTCCCATAACAAACGCCTAAATTATATTGAGCATCTGCATATCCCTGCTCAGCAGCTTTGCGCCACCAATATACAGCTTTCTCATAATTAAGATAGACACCATCCTGCCCCGCATAATAACAATATGCTAAATTATTTTGCGCCTCGGCATCGCCTTGCTGCGCCTTCTCGTAAAACTCTTTTGCCTTACCGGTTATGTTTTCGGTTTGTGCAAAAACATTATTAGTTGCGAAAAAACTAATAATCATCAAAATTCCAAGTAACTTTTTCATAATGAGTTTATTTAATAGACGTTTGAAATGCAAAGATAAACATTTTGCATGGATATAAAGAATTAAAGTGTCGAAATTTTTGTTTTACTCTTGTAGTTTTTATCTCTTTTTTTCTGCGGCTATTTTTTAAGGTAATATTTTTACTATTAGTGTTCGATAAAACAAGAGGATGCGCCCTTCGGGCTTAAGTTTATTGCAATCGATAGTACTAAAATTAAAGTGCGGAGCACGGCCAAAAACAAGGATTGCATTGACTGTAAACCAATAGCACAAGATTCTAAAACTTTTATCGGACACTAATAATAAATTGTATATTATTGTTTTTAATTGTTTGACCCTAACATGAAAAACTTATAGCTTCTTTGTTTGTTTGAGAGACTATTTTTTGTAACTTTGCACAAAACTAATTTTATCAATAATCTTTAAAACAACTTTATCGTAATGAAAACAGCTTTGAACACCGCTGCCGCTCCTGCAGCAATTGGACCTTACAGCCAGGGCATCTGCGCCCAAGGCAAGATGATTTTCCTCTCGGGCCAGCTTCCCATCGACCCTGCTACCGGTGCTTTCCCCGAAGGTGGAATAAAAGAGCAGACACGCCAGTCGCTGCTCAACGCCCAAGCGATTCTCAAGAGCGCTGGTCTCGACTTTAACAATGTGGTAAAAACCACCGTGCTGCTGAGCGACATCGCCAACTTCGGGCCCATGAACGAGGTGTATGCCGAGTTCTTTGAGCAGCCATTCCCCGCTCGCTCGGCATTTGCCGTGAAAGACCTGCCCAAGGGTGCCTTGGTTGAGATTGAGATGATTGCCGCCGAGTAATTGCTGCACAATAATTCACAAAGTGGATAAATTACTAAATAATAGTGGTTTATCCACTTTTTAAATATATTATTCATAACTTGTTGATAACCCTGTTGAAAGCCGTGAAAAACTTTTTCAAAAAAAGTGAATTAAAAATTTGCATTTAGCTAACTGCTCTGGCTTATAAAATAGTTGGCGTTTTCCAAATTTTAGATTCACAATCTTTCATTTAATTTTTACACACGTTTTATAGTGGTTTTGTTGATTATTTCATAATTATTTTATTAACTTTGCAAGTTGTAAACAGCTTGTTGATAAAGTTCACAATTTATTATTAATCAGTAATTAAAGTTGTAAATAAACTATTGATAACTGGCTTCATGACGATAATAACTCAAAAGTCAATAGTTTCATGAAAAAGTTTTCAACTCAATTAACAGGCTATTATCATCACTATAATTTATTATTTAATATAAATATTAAAACATATAATAATATTATGAATGTTGAAAAAGGCTATGTCGAGGCTGCGATTCCCGAAGGAATAGACCTCCGTGAAGAGATAATAAAACTCAAAAAGGAGAAGAATGCTGTTATTATGGCTCACTTCTACCAGCGTGACGAAATACAGGATCTTGCCGACTACATTGGCGACAGCTTGGCACTGGCACAGCTGGCGCAAGATGTGGAAGCGCCGGTGATTGTGCTGTGCGGCGTGCATTTCATGGGCGAGACTGCCAAGATTCTGAGCCCTGAGAAAACTGTTATAGTGCCCGACCTCAACGCGGGCTGCTCGCTGAGCGACAGCTGTCCTGCCGATGAGTTTGAGGCCTTCATCAAGGAGCACCCAGGCCACACTGTTATTAGCTATGCTAACACAAGTGCTGCCGTCAAGGCTCTCACCGATGTGATAGTGACCAGCGGCAACGCCAAGCAGATTGTCGACAGCTTCCCCGAGGACGAGAAGCTCATCTTCGGTCCCGACCGCAACCTGGGCAACTACATCAACAGCATCACAGGCCGCAACATGGTGGTGTGGGACGGCTATTGCGAGGTGCACGAGAAATTCTCGATTGAGAAGATTATGGAGCTCAAGAAGCAGCACCCCGACGCTCATGTGCTCGTTCACCCCGAGTGTCCCAAGCCCATACGTCTCATTGCCGACAAGATTGGCTCCACCAAAGCTCTGCTCGACTACTCGGTTGCCAGCGACTGCAACAAGTTTATAGTTGCCACCGAGAGCGGCATCATCTATGAGATGAAGAAGCGCTGCCCCGACAAGGAGTTCATTCCAGCTCCGCCCGACGATGCCGGCTGCGCCTGCAACGAGTGTGCCTACATGAAGCTCATCACCCTCGAGAAGCTCTACAACTCGCTCAAGTATATGGCTCCAGCCATCGAGATTGACGAGGAAACACGCGTCAAGGCAGTGCGCCCCATCGAGCGCATGCTCGAGATTTCTAACCGCCTGGGACTCATTAAGAAATAATTAATTTTTTATATCATGAAAACATGAAAAAGACTATTTTATTATTAACTATACTACTTAATTTTGTAACTGTTATGGCACAGACCAGTGTACTTGATTTTACAGTAAAAGACCGCAAGGGCAACGACGTGGCCCTGAGTGAATACAAGGGCAAAGTGTTGCTCATAGTGAATACTGCCACTCGCTGTGGCTTCACACCTCAATATGAGGAGCTGGAGGCACTCTACAAGGCCTATAAAGACAAAGGTCTTGAGATTCTCGATTTTCCCTGCAACCAGTTTGGCAATCAGGCGCCAGGCACCGAGGAGGAGATAGCACAATTCTGCTCGCTCAACTATGGCACCGAGTTCCCACAGTTCAAGAAAATAGAGGTCAATGGCGAGAACGAAGATCCACTGTTCACTTTCTTGAAGAAGCAGAAAGGATTCGAGGGCTTTGACCTTGAGCACCCCATTGGCAAGCTCCTTGCCGAGATGATGGAGAAAAACGATCCCGACTATGCCAGCAAACCCGACATCAAGTGGAACTTCACCAAGTTCCTGGTTGACGGCGAGGGCAATGTGGTAGCACGCTATGAGCCCACTCACGACATCAAGCTCATCGAGCAAGATATTGTTAAGCTTCTTGAGGGCAAAAAAGATTGTTGCTGCTGTGGTAAGTAAGTATTAATTGAGAGTGTTGTAATAGTTAGGACAACACTCTTTTTAACTTTATAACAAAATAAAAAAACGATTACTTACTTTAGTATTATTGCTCGGCGTTGTGTGTTTATCATTGAGTGCGCGCGACTTGAGTAAAATGACGTCGTGGCTAAGCCCGACCTCACTCCCGAAGAAATTCAGCAAGTTATAGCCAGATATCTTAGGCAGGTTTTGGAGAAACGGCGCCATCGCAAGTCGTGAGCAATTTGAGCAAAACGTCAAAAAACTCGGCCAAATCCAATAAAGAAATTACCGATTTAAAGCATGATAATTCAACAAGAGCTGGTTTCGCGCCAGCTCTTGCTATATTCTCACATATTAAAGTAGTTGCTGCGGTCGGGGCTGCGGCTGCGGCGATGGCTTCCATGATGTGGGGGGAGCGGACGGTGACGCTGGAAGAACGATAGCTAAGAACCCGCCTTCTTTCAAGATTTTATAATCTTGCTCAATGAAAAGAACTTCTGTGCTTTGGCTATCGCGGTCAGCATTTTGTGTAGCATTTACAGCCGTTGTCTATACCTAATTGTATATAGTCCTTCATATCTGAGTTATTTGTTGCTTTCTTTTTCTTTTCTTATCTCATCCAATACTTTGCCTTTATATGAGAAGTACTTAGCACCTTGATAGGCTCCTGAGGCGTTGCGATGTTGTTCTGGCATAAAGGTCCCAACAAAAGGAGAGAGTTTATAGATGCGCCCTTCATACTCAATGCTATCATCAGAGGCAACTTTTACGATAATCCCTGTCGGATTAAACGTGACTTGTTCGCCAATCTTGATGCCACACATGGAGAATTTGAAACGAGCACGTTTCACTTCACGCTTCTGGGGTTCTTTGTGCTCACATTCTACGATAGGTTTATTGTCTACGTAGAGTTTTATTTCTGCATCGTCTATTGTCATCGCTATATCACGAAATATGTCAAGAGCCATTTGTGGCGCGACGTTGAAGAACTCTCGATTCTGGCGAATACGCAAATCAGTAAGCCTATCAATAGTCTTATGCACCAACTTTTCTACCTCATTATATTTAGAGGTCTTCATCGTTGCAAAAATTTCAAAAGGCAAAGGCACTGCGGTATTATCGAGTTCCTTTGAACGCACATCCACAGGACGGCTGCTCTTGCCAATCTTAACCCAATCCTCTCGAAAGCTGGGATTGGTAAGTATGTAAACATATCCAGGTTCTTTATTGCTCATATTTTTTATTACTTTTTATTCTTCAACATTTTCTTCTGCTCGCTTGCCAGGCGGCGTTCTACTTTTTTCACATCCTCGGCTGGTGGGAGATTTTCGGGGATGATGCCGCGCTCTGTGAGCATCTTACGCACTGCGGCATTGTTGTCAACATGCTCACGCGTGATGGATGCTTCGCCTTGAAGGTCTTTGGTTTGCACGTTTACACTTGTCATCTCCGCAGCGAAGTCTTTTGCCTTGATGCTTATGGTCGGAAGGAAATCGGCAAGGGGACGGCTTTGTGGCATCCCTAACTTGCGCTTCATCATGTTGGTGCTAAGACGGAATAATGCTTGGTCACCTTTTGAGCGTATAACGGCAAAAGTCTTATCATTTACTCCACGCTCATACAGGATGCCTGAAAGTTTGCGTTCCGTCTCTTGCAATTTGGCTCGTGCTTTAACGCGTTCAACTTCCAGGAGTCGTTGCTCAATAAGCTCGGCACGACGAGTCTGCACGGCAAAATAAGTCTGTGCAAAAGCAATCTGCGGCTTTCTTGGATCGCCATTTTGTGCTACCAAGTAGCAAGCATAACGGGTGAGCATAATGTCATCAACTTCTCGCTGAGCACCACTACCCAAAGTGACCATTTTATTGACGTCAATAAAATGGTCTAATATGTTTTGCCCCACGTTGTTACACGCTTCTTTTGCCTTTGCGATAACATTTGTAAAGTTTTGCCACAGGCTATATCCAAATAACTTCTGTAAATCGCGAGCGCTCCAGCATTCGGTTTCATCAATCATGCATGCTGCATCTTCATAGCTCTGAAACAGGGTTAATATTTCTTCTCTTTTCATTAAAAAAATCGTTAGTTGTTGTGGACAGGTTGCGTGGTCTCGGTACAAAGTTACTTATTTTTCCTTAATTCTAAAATTAAAATAACAAAAAATGCTGGCCTCTATAACTATGAAAGTTCCAATAAGAAGTGCGAAAGGCTTCTGAAAGTTGTTTTCATATAATAA
>CAMVKS010000076.1 GCA_947167995.1 uncultured Prevotellaceae bacterium | reverse complement strand
TCGGACATGCCACAGACGCAGAAGGGATCGTGGTTTCTGCACTATCAAGAGAAGATGGACACGGAGCTTATCGAGACTATAAAGGCCACCATCTATGAGATATGGAGGACGAAGGAGCGCATCAGGTCACTCAACAGCAAAGGTGAGCAGGTGCCGAAATATCTGCGTAAATATCTAAGGCAACTGGACACAAACCTCAATAAGATGCGCTCGGTGGCGGTGTATTACAAGGAGTACTCCTCGATAGAGAACCTGCAGCTGCTTGGCGAGTCGTACATCAAGCAGATGAAACGCGACCTTACTCCAAAGACGTTCCAGACCTCGATTCTTTGTCAGAGGATAGGCATCGCAAAGGACGGCTTCTACTCCAGTATGCGCGAAGGTCACAAATACAACGCCAGCGATTTTGAGTATCTTGACTCGCTGGGCTATGACTTCAACGAGAGCCAGCTGGACTGCCGAGCCGACAAAGACCTTAATCCATTTCAGCCCATTTGCATCGGAATGGACTACAATGCCAACATAAACTGGATAGTTGCAGGGCAACCGTCAGGACGCAGATTGAACGTGATAAAGTCGTTCTACACGAAATTTGAGCGTAAGATTCCTGCACTGGTTGACGACTTCTGTCGTTACTATGCACACCATCAGAATAAGACAGTTGTGTATTATTATGACAGCACTGCTCTTGGCGGCAACTATGCCGTGAACGAGCAGGACTTCCACTGGGTGGTGTGCCATGAGTTTGAGAGGCACGGCTGGCAGGTGGAGGACATCAACCTCGGAAACCCGATGCGCCACGACGAGAAATATCTGCTGATAAATCAAGGTTTTGCTGGGAAACAGAGGCTGATGCCGTTCTTCAACCGCCAGAACAATGATGACCTGATACTGGCGATTCAGACAGCCGGAGTGACAAGAGGAAGAAACGGCTTCAGGAAGGATAAAGGCGGCGAGAAACTCGCAGAAAATGAAGAAAACTTATTGGAGCACCGCACCGATGGCACCGATGCCTTCGACGTGCTGTATATCGGGTGCGAGAAGTTCCCCTATCGAGACACGTTCGGGTTCAATTCGAGTGGAGTATTATAAACTTTTTTGAAAAAATACAATCTAAAAGTTGTACAACTCAAAAGTTGTTAGTATCTTTGCCAAAAGTTTTATTCTATGATGACATTTGACGATATTACTGAAGACGGCAGATTGTGGGCAGTACGCTATGATGGCGAAGATGATAATGCGCTTTACAATCTTTTTGAACAATGGAACGATGTGACTTGGCTTCGCTCGTTTTTCAAGGACAATATAGATGATTTGTCATCATATTTCAATATAACAGATATAAACCAGGCGATCATCGACACCATTGACGACAGCGACAGGCTTCAGGGTATCATAATGGACATTTCGCCCGACGCCGACCTTGACGCAATCTTTCGTCCTCTCGAGAACTCACGGATTGGCGACATGACGCTTGGCAAGGAAAAGGCAAGGCTCAGAAATCGTATTCGCCATGCATCTTGGCTTCGCATTTATGCCATAAAACTTGCAAGTGGCGTGTATATCATCACTGGAGGCGCAATTAAGTTGACTGCAACAATGATGGAACGAGAACATACTAAGGCGGAACTAACGAAATTAGAGAAAGTTCGCCAATTCCTGCTTAATGAAGGCATCATAGATGATGACGGCTTTATTGAATATCTAAACACACTATAATAAAAATCAGGGTATTATGAACGAGACTGTAAATAGACTTAGAAAGCATCAATCTCCCACTCCGTCGAAGTGGCGAGAGCGTGCTGAATGGCGACGCGAAAACAAGTCGTGGCTTCGCCATTCTCAAAAGATTGCCATGATGATGCTTGAGAAAATGGAAACTCTCGGTTTGACCCAGCGTGCTCTTGCCGAGCGCATGGGCTGCAGCCAGCAGTATGTGTCACGCATCTTGAAAGGACATGAGAACCTCTCAATCGAAACAATGTGCAAAATTGAGGAGGCTCTTGACATGGCGATACTTCCAGAAGTGTTGGAAATGGCTTAATCTCAGAGCCTCATAATTATTTTAAGGCATTCGCTCTTTTAATGGAGCGAGTGCTTTTTTTTGCATTAACAAGTTTTTTGGCACGGTATTTGTATGTTATTTTTATACCATATTATTTTGTTACATACATGGGAAAGCAAGATGCGGAATGTATGTAAAAAACACTTTTTTCGTGCCCGTTAGCTTAGTTTAACGTTGATGGGCAGATGATTAGCACGTTCAAACCCTTTATTTGCATCATTTTTGGTTGTTTTACGCCTTCCGCGTTGGAAGGCAGTAAAACATAATCAAATGTACATAACATTCATTACCCTTCCCTTCGCGCTACTGGTAGCAGCAGGGATAATGCCCATTGCCAGCATAAAATGGCAATTCCAGGCACATCCGTGCCGAGTGTTAATCTATGCGATCCAATCGAAGAAACCGCTCTCGTCGTACCCCGTGGAGTGGCAGATGATCGCCCACAACGCCGAGCTGTTTGGCAACATTCCCCACTATGTTGACCAGGCTATCGGAGCCATAGTAGGCTGGGTTGACATATCCACGAACGGGGAAATCCCCAAAATTTGGAGCTATGGCGAGAATCTGTTCCGGACGTTCAACGCCCACACACTGGACAAGCCGTACTTCTGCAACCTCAAGCGGGAAGGCATCGACCTGCGGTTCGCTGCTGAAGATTTTGTCTCCCACCAGAAGAAACCTGCTCACCCTTACGGCATCGGCAGCACGCTTCTTGTTCCTGTCAACAGCCGCATTTGGGAGCAGAGTGCTCACGGCACAATTATCTCCATCGACCTTATTGGCGAGGCCTCAAAATGGCTTATCACCGAGGATAACGCCTTGCGTGAGTATGATTCTGTAGTGCTCTACCACAACAACATGTACCGAGAGTTTGGGTTCTCGAGCCGCAACTGCATCATGCCTCATCTTGATGAGCGTGGAAAGCTAATACTGTACCCAAGCATTTTGCGTGACGACGAGAAAACCGCAAGAACCAGTGTGGTTCTCTACCTTGAAGAAGAGTTGAACACCTGATTTTTTATTTTGCTGTATGCAGATTAAGAAATATTGTTTAACTTTGCAGTGTTAAACATGGATGTTTGACATCTTCGAGGGCAAAAAGAACATTATACTCCTTAAACTTGTAAACTTAGGAACTTTTCAAGATTGATAGTAAGGAAGTATAGTGGTTCACACCATATAGGCGTGAGCCGCTAATACATCTCTATCAATGGTTTCCTAAGGCCAACAAGCTAGATGTATAGGGTTCGCGCCTTTTTTTCGTTTAAAAAGGATATCTTTATACAAATTTATACTAATTTTGTAGCATAATTGAACTAAATACCATTCTACTTAATATGTCAAAAGAACAAGAACGTGCCGAGCTGCATCGGGTGATTTGGAATATAGCCAATGACTTGCGTGGCAGTGTCGACGGCTGGGATTTTAAGACTTACGTCTTGGGAATGCTATTCTACCGCTTTATCTCGGAGGATTTGACACGTTACCTAAATAAACTTGTAGCTGAAACTGGGACAACCGACTTCGATTATGCTTCGTTGAGCGATGAGGATGCTTTACGTGCCAAAGATCAGACAGTGCAAGAAAAAGGCTACTTTATCTTGCCGAGCGAGCTGTTTCAAAACGTTGCAAAGCGAGCTAAAAACGATGACGCTCTCAACATGACACTTGACCAAGTGTTTAAAAACATCGAGGGAAGCGCAAAAGGCACGCCCAGCGAGCCTGACCTTAAAGGTCTGTTCAGTGATTTCGACGTGAACAGCAATAAACTTGGTGGAACTGTCGTTCAGCGCAACGCCAAACTGACAAGCATCATAGAGCGCATTGCCGACTTCAAACTTGGCGGTGAGCTTCAAGAAGCCAATACCGACATTTTTGGCGATGCCTACGAATATCTGATGACCATGTATGCAAGCAATGCCGGCAAGAGTGGCGGTGAGTTCTTTACGCCACAAGAGGTTTCTAAGTTGCTGGCACTCATTGCTATTGATGGCAGAGAAACCATCAACAGAGCCTATGACCCTGCCTGCGGCAGCGGTTCGCTACTGCTCCAGTTCCGCAAACTTATGGGCGACAACGTTAAGAACTTCTATGGTCAGGAGATAAACATTACAACCTACAACTTGTGCCGCATCAACATGTTCTTGCATGGGGTAAACTTCGAGAAATTTGACATCGCTCTTGGTGACACTCTCATCGACCCCCAGCATTGGGATTACGAGCCATTTGATGCCATCGTCTCAAATCCACCATATTCAACAAAGTGGGTGGGTGATGGTGACGCTACGCTTATCAACGACCCGCGATTCTCTCCTGCTGGTGTGCTTGCGCCAAAGAGCAAGGCTGACCTAGCCTTCACGATGCACATGCTGTCATGGCTATCTACCACAGGTACAGCTGCCATCGTCGAGTTCCCTGGAGTACTGTATCGAGGCGGTGCCGAAGGCAAGATTCGCAAATACTTGATTGAGAACAACTACGTTGACACTGTTATTCAACTTCCAGATAATTTGTTCTTTGGTGTCTCTATCGCAACATGCATCATAGTACTCAAAAAGTCGAAAGGCGACAACTGCGTGCTGTTTGTTGACGCAAGCAACGAGTTTGTGCACGAAGGCAACAAGAACAAACTCTCGGAAGATAACATCAAGCGCATCAAAGAATCTGTGTTTGCCCGTAAAGAGGAACAGCATTTCACTCGACTTGTGAAGAATACAGACATTGCTGAGAAAGACTACAACCTGAGCGTGAGCAGCTATGTCGAGAAAGAAGACACTCGCGAGGTTATCGACATCGTTAAACTCAATGCCGAGATAGAGCGCATAGTCGCCCATGAGAATGAACTGAGAATGGCTATCAATAAAATCATAAACGAATTAAGATGAAGAAAACTGAAACACCAACAGATATCATTAAAACCGATTCTAATGACGTTACAAGTGCTATTAACGCCGAATTACTTGCTGAAGTCAACAACAGCATTATTGTCATAAGAGAGCAATCAGTCATAATTGATGCTGATGTGGCCGCTCTTTACGGCGTAGAGACTAAACGCATTAATGAAGCTGTTCGCAACAACCCTAACAAGTTCCCTAAAGAGTATATGTTTGAACTTACTCCAAAGGAAGTTGCATATTTGCGGTCGAAAATTTCGACCACAAAATTTTCAAGCAAATCACGTGTGCAGCCTAAAGTCTTTACAGAAAAGGGGTTATATATGTTAGCCACCATCTTGAAAAGCAAGAAAGCAGTAGATGTAACTTTTGCTATCATTGAAACCTTTGCTAAAGTCCGTGAATTGAAACGAGGGTTAATAGACTTGCATAAAGAGACTGACAAGGAGCTACAAACAAGCAAAATGCATCGCTTTGGCGAACTACTTACAGAAGTTGTAATGCCAGATCTGGAGGTTGCAGAAACAGAATCAACTCTTGAACTGAATTTCTTGATAGGAAAAATAAAACATACCGTCAAACGCATCAAGAAGGCAGACAAAAAAGTGGAGAAAAAATCATGAGCGAGATAGAGAAACTTATACAAGAACTCTGCCCAGAGGGAGTGCCGTTTAAAAAGCTAGGTGAAATAGGTTCATTTATTAGGGGAAATGGTTTACAGAAAAAAGATTTCACAAATAGTGGGTTCCCTTGTATCCATTATGGACAAATTCACACCTATTATAATCTTGCCGCTACTAAAACCATTTCTTTTACTTCTGAAGAATTGGGAAAAAAATTAAAACATGCTCAAAAAGGAGATTTAATTATCGCTACTACAAGCGAAGATGTTGATGGTTGCTGCAAAGCAATTGTATGGCTTGGTGATAAAGAAGTTGCAATTAGTGGAGATGCTTATATATATCGCCATAACCAAAACCCAAAATTCATTTCATATATATTTCAAACTGAAAGGTTTTTAAAATATAAAAGAACAGTTGCTACAGGCACTAAGGTTGTAAGGGTTTCTGGAAATAGCATGTCCAACTTTGAAATCCCTGTGCCACCATTAGAGGTTCAGCAAAAGATTGTTGAGATTCTTGACAATTTCACAAGCCTCACAGCGGAGCTGGAGGCGGAGCTGGAGGCAAGGAAGCGGCAGTATGAATACTACCGCAATCTGTTGCTCACCTTCAATCCCGTCGCCAACGGCGCCGTGACCGGAGGAGAGCAACAGATAGGGGATGGTTTCACCCCCCCCATTAAGTCGCTGAACATTAAGTATTTAAGTCTTGGAGAAATGGGAACGTTTATTCGCGGAAAATATCTACAGAAGAGAGATTTTGTTAATAGTGGGTATCCTTGTATTCACTATGGGCAACTCTATACTTATTATGGTACTTCCGCAGACAAAACAATATCATTTGTGTCTCAAGAAGTGGCAGAAAAGTCATCAATAGCATCAAAAAATGACTTGTTGATTACATTGACAAGTGAAAATGAAGATGATGTATGCAAGCCCTTGGCATGGTTAGGTGAAGAAGATATTGCTGTTAGCGGACACATGGTTATCTACAAACATAATCAAAATCCTAAATATCTTTCTTATCTTCTTCAAAGCGAACAATTCTTTATTGATAAAAGAAAAATTGCTCATGGGACTAAAGTCATAGAAGTTAAACCAGATAATTTAGCGAAAATTGTCGTCCCTATCCCACCTCTTGACGAACAAGAGAGGATTGTTGCCATTCTTGACAGCTTTGAGACGCTTGTCAACGACCTTACAGCGGGTTTGCCCGCCGAGATAGAAGCACGTCGCAAGCAATATGAATATTACAGGAACAAACTGCTAACATTTAAAAAGATAGCATGAAACAATATAACCTCATCAGCGAGAACGAAGAAAGTACCGTCATTGCTCAATATGAGTCACAGGTAGTGCATGAAAGCGAATACCAAAGTGAAGCAGAGCTAGAGAAAGCCTTCATCCGTCAGCTTGAAGACCAGAAGTATGAGCGATTGCACATCCACAATGAGAAAGACCTTATCGCCAACCTACGCAAGCAGATTGAGCGATTAAACGACTATACTTTCACCGAAGATGAATGGAAACGGTTCTTCGAGGGCAACATTGCTCGTCGCAACGACGGCATAGAAGAAAAATCGTTCATTATTCAAGAGGATTACATCCAGGTTCTCGAACGTGATGGTGGTGAATTGCCAATGAACATCTACCTCATTGACAAGAAAAACATACACAACAACTCGCTTCAAGTCATAAACCAGTATGAGGAAGAAGGCGGGACTCACAACACCCGCTATGATGTGACAATTCTTGTCAATGGTTTGCCACTGGTTCATGTGGAGCTGAAGCGACGTGGCGTAAGCATTAAAGAGGCATTTAACCAAATAAACCGCTATCAGCGCGAAAGCTTCTGGGCTGGCACAGGACTGTATGAGTATGTGCAGCTGTTTGTCATCAGCAACGGCACTGAGACCAAGTATTACAGCAACACAACACGCGACGCCCATATCAAGGAGATTCAGAAGCATAATCCAAAGAAAGGCCGAAAGCAGACCAGCAACAGCTTTGAGTTCACTTCTTATTGGGCTGACGCTACCAATAAGCCTATTCTCGACTTGATAGACTTTACCCTTACGTTCTTCTCAAAGCATGTCATCCTGAAAGTCCTTACCAAGTATTGCATTCTCACCAGTGAGAAACTGCTTATGGTGATGCGACCTTATCAGATTGTGGCTTGCGAGCAGATTCTTGACCGCATTATTCGTGCCAATTATCAACGCACCTACGGTTCCATTGAGGCTGGTGGCTACATCTGGCATACGACAGGTAGCGGAAAGACGCTCACCTCATTCAAGACGGCACAGATGGCATCGAAGTTGGAGTTCATTGACAAGGTTCTTTTCGTTGTTGACCGCAAGGATCTTGACTACCAGACGATGAAAGAGTATGACCGCTTTGAAAAAGGTGCTGCCAACAGTAACACCAATACCGCTATTCTGCGTCGCCAACTGCAAGACCCCGAGTGCCGTATTATCATCACCACAATTCAGAAACTCGCCACACTTATCAAGAAGAATGCCGAGTTTGAGGCCTATCAAAAGCACATCGTGTTCATCTTTGATGAGTGCCACCGCTCGCAGTTTGGCGATATGCACCAGGCAATAATCAAGAAGTTCAAGAAATATTACATCTTTGGCTTCACCGGCACACCCATCTTCCCACAAAACTCCAGCAGCAACGCACATCCCAACTTGAAGACCACCGCACAAGCGTTTGGCGACAAGTTGCACACCTATACCATTGTTGATGCCATCGCTGACCAGAATGTGCTTCCCTTCCGTGTGGAATATATCAGCACGATGAAGAAGCAGGAAAACATTGACGATGATGATGTGTGGAACATTGACCGTGAAAAGGCGTTGATGGACGAGCGACGCATTAAAATCGTCACTAAGTATATTCTAGACCACTTCAATCAGAAGACTAAGCGCAACGACAAGTCATATGTGTTCCGCAAGCTGCAGAACATCGAGGAAGTGGCTAAGACCAAGAAAGGCAAGGATGTGGAGGAGGTAAAACTCGCCACAAGGCTTACTGGATTCAACTCGATTTTTGCCGTCGCTTCAATTCCTATGGCTCGCCTCTATTATAACGAGTTCTTGAAACAGATGCAAGAACGGCCAGAGGCAGAACGCTTAAAGATTGCCACAATCTTCAGCTACGGCGTTAACAACGAGGTGAGCGATGATTTCCCCGAAGACGAGAACAGTGAGGACACCAGCGGACTTAGCGACAGCGACCGTGACTTCCTTGAAACTGCCATCGCTAACTATAACAAGCAGTTCAAGACCAATTACGACACATCGAGCGAGAAGTTCCAAAACTATTACAAGGACGTGTCGCTGCGCATGAAGAACCGTGAGATTGACCTGCTTATCGTGGTCAATATGTTCCTCACGGGCTTTGACGCTACTACTCTCAACACCTTGTGGGTTGACAAAAACCTGCGAATGCACGGTTTGTTGCAAGCCTATTCACGCACCAACCGCATTCTCAACAGCATCAAGACATTCGGCAACATAGTTTGTTTCCGCAACCTTGAGAAAGCCACAAACGATGCTATATCCCTATTTGGCGACAAAGAGGCTTGTGGCATTGTGCTGATGCGCACCTTCGATGAATACTTTGGTGGCTATACCGATGACAAAGGCAAGAGCGTGCCTGGATACAAAGAACTCATTGATCAGCTGTTTGACGAGTTTCCTGTGGGCGAGCTGATTGTAGGAGAAGAAACCCAAAAGCGATTTATACGCCTCTTTGGTGCAATATTAAAATTGCGTAATGTGCTCAGCGTGTTTGACGCTTTTGAGGAAAAAGATCTCATGACAGACCGTGACTTGCAAGACTATTGCAGTATGTATATCACGCTGCATGACCAGCTACGTCCCGACAAGCACGAAAATACTGAAGTCAACGACGATATCGTGTTTGAGATGGAGTTGATAAAGCAGATTGAAATCAATATCGACTACATTCTAGCACTTGTGAAGAAGTACCACGAGGAGCATACCGTTAACGGACAAATCGAAATCAAGACAGACATTGAACGTGCTATCAACTCCAGCCCGCAAATGCGCAAGAAGAAAGACCTCATCGAAGCGTTTATTGACTCTCTCACCCCAACCTCAAACATCGACGATGACTGGAACACATTCGTGCGAGAGCGTATGCAACAAGAGCTTGATGACATCATCGCCACTGAGAACCTGCGCGATGAGCCTGCTCGCAAATTCATCAAGTCTTGTTTTGTCAATGGCGAAGTGGAAACTAGTGGCACTGAGATTGCCCAGATATTACCACCGATGAACCCCTTTGCTGTTGGTGGTGACAGGGAGAAAAAGAAAAACTCAGTCATTGAGAAGATTAAAGCATTCTTCGAGAAATTCTTTGACCTAATTTCATTCAAAAATTGACATGCCATATCCGAGCAAAGGTGATATGATAGACCTTGTGAATGGTCTGTGCTTGATTGAAGATAAAATCAAATCTGAGCATGGTTTTGACTTTATGAAAGATCCAAAACTCTCGAATGTGGAGGCATTAAAGGTTCCGATGTTCTATGTGTGGAGCAGACTTTATGGTCATACCCACACTCTATCACCTCGTGGAACAAGTGCCTATTGGCTGGCGAGCTTTAAAACCTCACCACCTGAGTATCTCTCCGAATGCATGCGCCTACTCCGTGAGGGAGAGATACCGTACGTCGATATGGAGCTCAGAAACTCGCTCATCAACTTTTACTCGGATCTCTCTGAAGCATATAATCTATAAATCTAAAATTCGCTTTGCTTAAACAAAAAACGCATTAATAAAAGACTTCCCCGAAACGACTTCGCTTCGGGGAATTCCTTTGTTAAAGCATAAAAAACTGAAAAATATCTCGATTAAAAACTGTAATCGTTATTGAAAAATATCGTTGAAGATACCATCAAAATATTTCAAACGAAACTCAATTCATCGTTTTATCAGTATAATTGTATCGCTTTTATTATCTTGTTTAATCAATAATTTTATTGTGTCGCTAGGAATAGCACCATTTACATAATCAAATTGAATACGCTCATAACAAATCCCCTGCCACATCACACTATCACTAGGGACATTGAGTATAGCCATATATAAATCTGACAAATCTGGAACACCACTGTCTTCTTCATATGCTGTAGGCATTGGTACCTCAAGGGGGGCTTGCTCTATGTACAAAGAATAAAAATCATTCCAATCGTAAGGACCACTATTCTCCAATTTTATAAACTCATCACTAAATAGGCTCTTGCGTCTATATTTACATTCATGAATTACAAAGACATCATCGATTGCCGAAGAGTTGTCGGCAATAAATCTCTCAGGAATCATGCGATATGGAATTGTGTCATATGTTACACGATTCATGTGTTCGTAGTATCCTCGTCGACCACCTAGCATAATGCCGATTGCAAACAATGTTAAGATCACTACGTTAAAGATGATTGTTGCAAGCATTAGCGAACGAAGTTTCTTCGTTATTGTGTAAAAAAATAAAAAAATCAAACATATGAAAGAGAGTATCCATAAAGGAACACAAAAAATAAACAACCCTATGGGAGAGACATCTGACGAAAAAAGGGAATACCCACATCCGATTGCCAGTAAAGCCAACTGAACAATTAACAAAATTTTAAGTCCTAAATAACGCTTCATGATAACTTCTATATCTGTACAGTGCAAAATTAAGGATTATAGTTAAGAATGACAAGTTTTTAGGCTGGTGATTGATGAAAAGTAATGATTTTAATAGGTATAGTGGGCGTTACCGCTCACTATTCTTTGTTTTTGCTGGGCTCTACGCAGTCTCTGCTTAAGAATTCTATGTGATGTTCCCATAACAATTTCCTTGAAGT